>CAYJTX010000026.1:11408-16050 GCA_964372615.1 uncultured Bacteriovoracaceae bacterium
GGCTTATCGGTTCACTCTGTTAAAAAACTGACAGTCTGGTGCGGGTGCACGGATGGAATCCAGGGGTGTCGCGGCTGACCTGTGTCCGGGCCGGCGTGACAAAAAGGGGCGGTTGATCCCTGCTCGGAGAAGTGAAAAACTGGATCTATCCAGTGAGTTCGCCTGGCGATGGGCGATGCCTAAGAATCGGTCGGCGTCGGTTAGTTCGACAGCCGGCAAGGGGTACCTTGCCGCGCGGTCAGATCCGAAGGAGCGTCAGCGAGTAGAAGATCACCCCCATGCAGAGGGGGCTGTTGGCGTCGCCGGCGTCGGAGTTACAGACGTCCGGATCGAGGTTCTCGAAGTTCACCGTGGAGATCCGCGAGATCTGAAGAACATTGAGGGAGGCGTCTCCCGAAAGGGGCACGTAGACCTGCTTGGTCGCCACGCCCGCGCCGAGCCGCAGGGCGTTCATCGAGCTGAAGGCGGGTGGGATCAGCATGAGGAAGGGATTCGAGATCTGATAGGGATTCTGCTTGAGGTAGATGTTCCAGTTCAGGTCGCCGCACCCTTGCGTGAGCGAGAGGTTGCCGCCGGAGAAGCAGGCGTTCGGTCCAGTCGTCGGCGGCGTGACGACTGCGGCCGAGTACTCAAGGACCAGCATGAGGTTCTCGTAGGAGTGCAGCTTCGATCGATCGAAGGTGGCGCGGATGTAGACGGGATCTTCGGGGCCTCCGTTTCCGTCGGAAGTGGTGGCCGGGGAGATGCAGTCGTACTCGCTGACCCGATACAGCCCCGACGCGGCTCCGCAGAGAAACGCCGAGGGAGTTCCGACGTCGCACTGCGCGGTTTCGTCCGTCGCGGTCGCGAAGCGGGCGCAGTCCGATTCGGTCGCGCGCGGGTTCGCCGAACCGCTGATTCCGATCTCGACGCGGGTGAGCCATTTCGGCCAGCTCGACGAGGCGGGCGAAAGCGCCAGGAGGCTCCCGTCGGCGTTGAAGACGCGGGTGGCGGCGTGCCCCGATCCGGGCGCCGGGTAGGTCCCGTTCGCTGGCGCGGCGTCGAAGCTGCCGGAGGGGTTCGACTGACGGAAGACGATCTTGGCGGCCCGTGCGCCCTCGAGAGCCGCCAGGCTGGAGGTCGAGGATGAAGAGGTCTCTGTCGAGGTCTTCGAGCTCGTGCCCGTGACCTTGGCAAGAAGAGGCGCGGACGTGAGGCAGCCCGGTGTGACCGCCAGTACGACGAGACATTGAATGATCCTGCCCATGGGTCGCACGAGTTCCCCCTCGAAGCGTATCGGCGCGACCGCGGGCGAGGGTTATCGGCCTGAAGGGTCGTCCGGCCGTGAAGCCTTCGTGCCGTCAGGCCGAGAGGCCTGCGCGCCAACGAATTGACGGGCCAGGTGCTCGAGCTGCCGGGTGCGGGGATCGTCGGGTTTGACGTCAGCGGCGTACTTCGCGGCGGCCTCCAGCGTCTCGGTCTCGCGCGCTCTCGCGTCCGCGTCGGCGATTCCCCGACCGAGGAGCATGGAGGAGAGCCCGGCCAGGTGGAAGTAGGCCTCATAGGTTTTCGGATCGACCGAGATCTTGGCGAGCAGGCGGAGTCTCACCTGCTCGACCCGGTCCTCGTAGCTGCCGTTCTGGGGCTCGCCGGGCTCGGGAGGGTCGAAGAGCTCCTCGAGCCGGGTCTCGGATAGCGTGCGGTCGATCCACGCCCTGCCAATGTCGAGAGTCGCCGGAATTCGGAGGCTGCCGATCGCCTGCTCGAGGAGCGCGCGCGCTTCCGCGCCGGACTCTCGGAGGGGTCCCGACAGAATCAGCGTCTGGTGGGTGCCCTGCGGTCCAAGCAGCACGTAACGGCTCTCGAAGCGCAGGATCCCTTCCGCGCGAATCGTGAACCCCTGGGGGCGCTCCTCGGGCGGAACCGCCGGATTCGGCACCTCGATCCAGTCAAGCGACCAGCGTCGCGCGTCCACGGAACGCTTCATCTCTTCCACGTGCCGCTCGAGGACTTGCAGCCGCACCGTTCCGCACCTCGAGAAAATCGGAAACGCTTTCCGCAGGCAGTCCCGGACGTCGCCGCGCGCGTGGCCGCCGGGCGGGGTCTTGGGTCCCTCGAGGCGAAGTCTGGCGTCGAGCCCGCTCCACTCCGTGTCGACCCAGGAGACGAAGTGGCTGGGGGGGCCCTTCAGGTAGGGAATGCGGAAGGAGACGGGCCGCCCCCCAGCGCGAAGGGGCCAGGCGCCGATCGAGTAGTAGAACGGCGCCGTCGTCCACCGGCCGGCGTTGGCGTCGGGCGGAAGGAACGCGGGCAGCGTTCGCGAATCCGCCACGAGAAGATAGGGATTGAGCGTGAAGGCCTCGTGCGCGAGCGTCAAAGTTCCGGCAGTCAGCAGCGCGGTCGCCCCGGCGCCCTTTCCCAGGAGAAGCAGGTCCGGGCGACGCACCAGCTGGGGACTTGAAAAGCCGAACCGGCGTACGCTCCAGAACCAGCCCCCCACCGTCGCGCCCGCCAGGACCTGGGTAGCAAGCACCGTCACGGACGCCAGAAGAAGAAAAAGGGTGGCCCCGAGCGGATGCACGAGGACAGTGCCCAGCGCTTCGACCCGGGTCAGAGCGGCCCAGACCGCGGCGACCGCGAGCGCGTCGCAGGCTGCGACGACGATCCGGAGGGTCCAGGGCGCCGGGGCGCGGTACGCGGAGTAACCTCGCACGTGGGGAGGAGGAGCGTCGAAGGGCTCTTCCATTTTATCTCCCTGAGGTTACACTAAAGGACGACGACCCCCAATGATCGAGTTGAGCCGACTGAACGGTAAGTCCTTCATTCTCAATGCCGAGCTGATCCGGACGATCGAAGCGACGCCGGACACCGTCATCACGCTGTCGAGCGGAGAGAAGCTGATGGTGCGCGAGAGCGTGGAAATCGTCGTCGGGATGGCGACGCGTTATCGAAAGCGCCTGATCCAGGAGCCGCCGGAAGTGTTGGAGCCGGGAGGCTCGCAGGCCAAATGAGCGGGGAGACCGACCGATGGACCTAGCCTCTTTGATCGGTACCCTCATGGGCGTCACCGCCGTCTTCGGCGGCGCGCTCCTCGAGGGACTGCACCTGACCGACCTCCTTCAACCGACCGCGGCGATCATCGTGTTCGGCGGCACCTTCGGCGCGATGTTCGTCTCCTATCCCAACCAGGACGTGAAGCGGGCATTCGGTCTCTTTCCCTTGATCTACAAGACCGTGAACATGGACGTGCGGCCGGTGATCGACGAGATCATCCGCATCGCGACGATCGCCCGGAAAGAGGGAGTGCTCGCGGTAGAGGGCCAGCGCGATGCGATCAGCAACGAGCTCTTCAAGAGGACGATCAAGTACGTCATCGACGGCTTCGAGCCGAACACGGTTCGCGAGATCATCGAGACCGAGATCTACCTCTCCCTGGAGGAGGAGGAGGTCGCCGGAAAGGTCTGGGAAGGGGCCGGCGGTTACTCGCCGACGATCGGCATCATCGGCGCCGTTCTCGGCCTCATTCACGTCATGAAGTCCCTCGACGATCCTTCGAAGATCGGCTCCGGCATCGCCGTCGCGTTCGTCGCGACGGTCTACGGGGTCGGCGCCGCCAACCTCCTGCTGATCCCCTGGGGGACCAAGCTCAAGCGCAAGGCGCAGCAACGCGCGCTCGTGAAGGAGGTCGTGAAGCTCGGCGTCGTCGGGATTCAGGAAGGGCTCAATCCCCACTTCCTCGCCGAGAAGCTTGAGGTGTTCGTCGAGGAGCACCTGCGCAGAGGGGACGATCAGGAGAAGAAGACGTGAAGAAGAAGCACCCTGAGCACGTCAATCTCGAGCGCTGGCTGGTTTCGTACGCCGACTTCATCACGCTGCTCTTCGCGTTTTTCGTTGTCATGTACGCCATCTCGAACCAGGACAAGGCGAAGCTCAAGGCAGCCGCTGAAAGCATCAAGAAGGCCTTCGGCACGGCGGGCCCCGTGGGCATGATCAATCTGGGCGGGCGGAGCGGCGGCGCGACCGCGAACCCCTTCGAGCACGAGGAGATGCCGGGCGGGCGCGTGATGAACCTGCCGGCAGGCAAGACCAACACCGCGGCGGATCCGGACCCCGGGCTTCAGGAAGTTCGCGAGATTCTCGAGGAGTCGATCAGCCTCGAGCTCGGCGTGACGGAGCTCTCCGAGAAGGTTCAGATGGTCTACGACAGCCGCGGGCTCGTCGTCCGCCTGGCCGCCAAGGACTTTTTCGACGCCGGCGAGGCCGACGTCCGCATCGACCTGCGCCCGATCCTCGATCGGATCGGCAGAACCCTCTCGACTTCCCGGCGGCTGATTCGGATCGAGGGGCACACGGATCCGGCGGAGTCCGACATGGCGGGCTACGCGAGCGGTTGGGAGCTCTCCGCGGCGCGAGCGTCTTGGGTCGCGCGCTTCTGGACCAAGCGGCACGACTTCGATCTGAAGCGCGTGGGCGTCGCGGGCTATTCGCACTATCGCCCGCTCACCGACAGCAAGACGGAGTGGGGCAAGGCTTCGAATCGACGCGTCGAGATCATCGTCCTGAACAACATCTACGAGTCGCCGTGACCGAGAAGGTCAGGGGCGCGACGGGAATACTTCCAGAAAAACAGGCGCGGCGGGGTTGTGCTCGAGCGCGGTTTGGA
>CAYJTX010000027.1:0-4328 GCA_964372615.1 uncultured Bacteriovoracaceae bacterium
CGCTTCGCAATGCGACTCCAAGGATCCCGGAGCGTTGCGAAGCGATCACCCCCGCTGAACTGATAGAATTCACCGCCTCACCCCACTAGAATGACGCTATGGGCGCTCCTCCGACCCTCCAGCCACTGACCCGAGTCGCGGCGCTCGCGCAGCCGCTCCGGCGGTTTCTCCGGCGCTTTCGCCGCCGCTTCATTCGGTCGTTCCTGCTCGTTTTTCTCGGAATGGGGCTGGGTTCGTTTCTGCTCGCCTACCTCTCGGCGGGCGAGATCTACGACTATCAGGATACCGTGGATGGGGTGCACCTGCCCCAGGTCGACGCCATCATCTGCCTGGCCGGGGGGCGCGGGCGGATCGCGACCGCGGGCGACCTCTGGTACCGCTACTGGGAGCTCGCGCGCACGCCGATTCGCGGCGCCGGCCTCTCGCCCCAGCCTGGAAGGCCGCCCGTGCTCTTTCTTTCAGGGATGGGGCCTCTATCGAACTGGGGGGTACTCTCGCGCCAGATGCGCCGGGGCGTGCTCGAGGCGCTCCGGCCCGAGCACGTGGTGCTCGAGACCGAGAGCGAGAACACGGAGGAGAACGCCCGGATGGTGCTCCGGTACGCGCGCGAGCGGGGGTGGGAGCGGGTCCTGCTCGTGACCTCGCGCTACCACATGCGGCGGGCGCGCTACATCTTCGAGTGGGTCATGGGCTCTTCGGGCCAGAAGCTCGCGGTCGAGACGCTCTCGGTTTACCAGGAGCCCTTCGAGCCGGGCGAGTGGCGCTCGGGGCTGCACGGGATCCGCGTGACGCTCGTCGAATACCTCAAGTGGACCTATTACCGCGTGCTCTGGCGGCCTGAGTCCGTCGCGCCCTAAGGCCGCGCGAGCACGACGCCACGGGCCTTGAGCTGCGACATGAGGTCATGCGCGGCGCGCGCCCGATGCGAGAGCGCGTTCTTCTCCGCGTCGGTCATCTCGGCCAGGGTCTTGCTCAAACCCTTGGGCATAAAGACCGGATCGTAGCCAAACCCGTGCTCCCCTCGTGAAGCGTCGGCAATCGCGCCTTCCAGGCTTCCGGTCGCCACGATCGAGAGCCCCTCCACGACGAAGGCGAGCGTGGTGACGAAGCGGGCAGACCGCGAGGCGCCGGTGCCCTTGGCCTGGAGGTCCTTCAAGAGCTGATCGACGTTCGCGCGGCTCTGCGATTCGCGCGAGGCCGCGGCGCCCTTCGGAAGCTTCGCGAACCGGTGGGTGTGAATGCCCGGGGCGCCGCCCAGGGCCTCGACCTCCAGCCCCGTGTCGTCGGCGAGGCACGGATAGTGGCATCCCTGGTTCGCGAGGCGCGCCTTGGCGACGGCGTTTTCGGAGTAGGTGGCGTGCGTCTCCACCCTCGAAAGTTTCTCGGCGTTTCGCACAAGGCCCTCGACGGGAACGAGCTCGACCTCGGGGTACGCGGCCAGAATGGATTGGAATTCGCGGAATTTGTCGATGTTCATCGACGCCAGGACGATCTTGCTGGAGAGGCGCATGGGCCCACTCTACTCGTAGCGGGCTTCGTAGGCCATTCCCTGTACGTTGGGAATGTCGGCGGCGGTCATGGTGCCTGCCGTGATGTACGGGGCGAAGAAGTCGATCACGGAAGCCTGGAGGGCCGCGTTCTCCGAGGGGCTGGACCCCCCGCATTGGGCGAGGTCACCGTAGCAGTTGGCGAGAGCCGTCAACGTGGCGGCGCAGGTGCCCTCGATCACGCGGGTGATTCGGATCGTGGCGCGCACCCTTCCGACGGTCTGGAAGTCTCCAAGAACCTGGGGCGAGGTAAAGCGCGTGAGCTGGCCGGACTCCTCCACCTGGAGCATGGTCGTACAGGCGGCGTCCTCCCAGAGCACCTGTGGCGAAGTGGAGCCGACGTAGGAGAGGGCTTCGCCCGGATCGTAGTAGATCGGCAGCGCATAGCCGGATGCGTCGCTGGCGGCGAGATACGAGGCGCCGGTCGCGGGGTCGTCGAGAATGAATGCCACGGGGTTCGTCATGACGAGCGCGACCTGGGCGGGAATCTGATTCACGGGCGCACTCGTCTGCTGGCTCGTGGTGTGAGTCGTGTAAAACGTCAGGCTCTGCGGCTGGCTTTGGAAGTATCCCGAGACCTGGGGCTCTGAGGGCTGCGCTTCGACGTAATTCCCGAACCGGCAGCCCGTGAAGAACACCGAGGCGGCAAGGGCGACGCCGATCCAGAGAGCATGCACGCTCACGCCGCCGGGGATACAGAAGGGCGTGCGCGTGTAGAGCCATGAGGCTCGCTTCGAGTCGAGCCAATAGGCGCGTTTTGTTATGAGAGGGCTCGCCGCCAAGGGTTCTCTTCCTTCCTGCCTGACCGATCGGCAGAAAGGGGGGCGTCCTCGATGGGCAGAAACTGCCGCTCATGGAGTGAATCAGGGTTTTCCTGGCGAAGTCAGCAGGGTTGATCCCTTCGCAATGCGACTCCCAGGATCCCGGACCGTTGCGAAGGGATCAACCCCGCTGACTTCGCCAGGAAATCCCTGATTCACTCCATGAGTGGCAGTTTCACTTGAGGGGGCGGAGGAGCCATTGACCCGCCGCGTCTCGGAGGCCGGGGGCTCGGGCCGTCAAAAGCGTGCCGCCGATCACCGCGACGGGCAGCGCCAGGATTGAAACCAGGGGAAGAGCGAAGAGCACGCTCAGGACCGCTCCGAAACCTGCGCAGGCATAGGCGTGTCTCCAAAGGAACAGCAGCCCTTCCCCGATCCCGACGCCCCGGCGCGTCTGAGGGTAGCTGACGAACTGAAAGGTGAGCAGAAGGCAGGCCACCGCGAACGCCACGAGGTTCACGAGCGGGACCCACGAGAGTAGAATCGCCGCGATGGTCGCGATGGTCGCCGCAACCGTCTTGGCGATATCGATTCCGATCAGGCGCATTTTCGCCGCCCACGGGGCGGGTGGAACGGCAGGGAGAGGCGGCTCGGCCCAGCGCTCGGTCGCTTCCGCCAGAAAGTCGTTGAAGGGCGACGAGGCGATCCCGGCCGCGAACGAGAAGGTGAAGGCGCCGACGAAAAACACGACGAGCTTCACCAGCAGGGTGAAGCTCCAGGCCAGCCAGCCCTCGGGGCGGACGCCCCAGGTCTCGAGCCAGAACCGGATCTGCAGCTGCGCCCAATCCTGGAGCGATGAGATGAGGAAACCGTAGAGGACCACCGTGATTGCAAGGGGAATCAGGCTCCAGAGAATGAGAGTGGGTCGTCGAACGAGTAGGCGGATGGACTCCCAGGGGAGCTTTGCGCCGTACACGACGGAGCGCGTTCTCTGAAAAGACCACTCGGGGAGCGCCATTGGGCCAGATTCTAGACGAAGTCGAGGCCGCCGTCGCGTGCGGAGAAGCACTCCTGCGTTGCATTGACTGGAGTCCTCGCCTCGTCTATCTGGACGGCATAGCGGGAGGGTTTGCCATGAGGACGTCCGGGTTTGCCGTGGCCGGGGTGGTGGGTTTGATTTTGGGTTCGCCGGCGGTACGTGCGGCGGGCATCTATGAAGGTTTGAATCAGGCCGAAAAAGTCGAGGTCGATGCCGGACGGATTGCCGAGCGGATCGTTGAAACCGGCTCCGAGTCGCCCTGGCCCAAGAGCACCCTCATCCTCTTTCTGAAGGCGACGCCCGAGGAGGCCATGGCGGTTTTCACGGATTACGACCTCCAGAAGAGCTACATCTCGAGCCTCAAGAAGTCGCAGATCTCCAGGCGCATCAACGCCAGGACGACTGAGGTGGACTACATCCTTTCGGTGCCGGTCATCTCTGACGAAGCCTATACGATCCGAAACGTCATGAGCGCCTATGACGCCGGCGCCTCTTTTCGGCTCGACTGGTCGCTCGTTCGCGCGACGACGACGAAGGCCTCGACCGGCCACACTCGCTTTGAGGCGCACGGGACGGGCACGATCCTCGAGTACTACAATTACGTCATCCCGGGCCGTTTCGGCGCGAGCACGATGCGAAGCAGGGCGCTTCAGCAGGTGCGCGACACAGCGGCCGCGATTCGCACGCAGATCGAGAAGGAGCACCTCGAGGGCGGCGAGCTCCTGGCTCGCCAGCTCGCCACGCTACGGGCCGCGCTGGGGTGGTAGGCGTGTAGACTGACCCCGGGTCAGTTTACGGTGCCTGGAGTGAGAGTTTGATGGACCTAGACTGACCCGAGGTCAGTTTAGGAGGGGGCCCGACAGTTCCAAGCGCGAGTTCCAACGCGCGACGATCCATGAGGATCCTCAGGACTGCGGAGCGCAGGGAAGAGTTCGGGGATCGACCTCGCCAGGATTGGAGCGACTGCTTGCTGAGCGCTAC
>CAYJTX010000027.1:4338-13743 GCA_964372615.1 uncultured Bacteriovoracaceae bacterium
CTGAGCGCTCCAACCTGAGTCCGAATCTGGGCTGGGGTGAAGCCGAAGATTCCTGTAGCGGCCTCCAGGAATGCGGCGCGGGCGGGAGACTTTCTTCGTCCCAGCTCAGCGGCCCGGGAGTGAGTGAGCAGCAGAACGATACCGGCAAGCCACGCCGGCGGCAGCTCGCGGGAGCCCAAGATCCCAGTCGCGTAGACAGGATCACCCGGCTGGGGGGTTCCCCCCACTCGGGCGGTGGAATCCGCTGACACGTACTGGTGCCATCTTTCGGGAGTCCGACCGATCGATGCCAGGCGATTCCACGGTACCCACGGGTTGAGCGACCAACCCACGGTGTCCAGGTGTGTCGACCACTCCCATTTCAGGGGATCGTCACACAAACCTGCTCTGCAGGGGTTGAGTGCGACATAGCGGATCTGTCGGGCCATGTGATTCCAGTCCGGAATCGGTGACGGACTGGGGCTGGACTCCCAGACGGCGGGCGCGACGGGTTCCAGAGCCCGTCGCAGGACCCCCGAGCTCCATCGGACACTAGGGGAGTCGGGCAGGAGGAGGTGAACATGATTCGGCATAAGCACCGCCCCCAGAGCTTCGGGAAAGCAAGTCCGAAGGCGGCTCCAGGCATCGACACATGTGCCACGCGACAGAAAGGGCCGCTGCCCAGGACGAGCGCGAATCACGCAGTGCCAGCCGATGGATGACGATGTCATTCCGGGTCGACCATCAAGGCACGTGCCAGACGTCAGGGTCGAAATTGTATGGGGATCAGGACCGTGACAGTGCTCTTGGCCAGGAGTTCGGGGGGGGGCGGGGGCAGGGGGGCGGCAAGCTTTGCGGCCTCCAGTGCCGCGCGCTCGAGCTCGGGAGCAGCGGCCCCTTGGGAGCGGTCGATTTCCACTCTCTCCAGCTCGCCTCTCGGATCGATCGCAAGCCGTAGGCGAACCGTACCAGCCACTCGCGGGGAAATCTGCCGGGGGTAGCTCGTCTCCGCGGCGACCCGGGCCCGCACCTCTGCACGGTCGCCCGGCGCCAGGCCCTCCTCCTGAGATCGGGATGGGTTCCCGGACATTCCGTTTGAGACCGAGTCTGGGCGTTGCCGGGGCGGCCTGTTCAGGACGCGAGGCAAGTCCGCCGATGCCTTCGCAACCGATCCGGACCGTGCCCCGCCGCGCTCGACCTCAACCCTGAAACTTGTTCTGACACCCGGAACGGGGAATGGAGACAGCCAGGGCAGTGACACACTCAACAGCGCTCCGTGTGCGATCGAGCTCACGAGAAACGCAGAGTTGAATTCCGACAGGCGCATGGGGCCAACCAGCATATAACGCATTAAGCCATCAAGGAAGGGCTTCGAGCTCAGCGACCGAACTGCATTGAAACGGTGGACTTTCACGGAGTTCGCGGCCGAGCGTCGTTGCGCACTCCGACCGGTAATGGTGGCCGGGGAGCAGGACTGTCTCCGCAGGGAGCTGCTTGAGGCGCTGCAGGGTTTCGAACATCTGCCGCGTGCTTCCGGTGGGAAGGTCGGTGCGCCCACAGTCCCGAATGAAAACCGTGTCGCCGGTGAAGAGGTGGTCGCGTCCGTCCACTCTGAGCCGAAAGCAGCATTCCCCCGCGCTGTGACCGGGCGTGTGAAGCACTTCCACCCCATGCGCTCCGATGGCAAGGCTTTGACCGTCCGTAATGGGATCCAACCTGTACCCGTCGCTCTCAAGTCGGTGGGCGTCGTCCGCATGCACCCAGACCCGGATTCCGGGCCTCTCCCGGGCGAGCGCGGGCAGCCCCGCCACGTGGTCATGGTGCGTGTGGGTGAGAAGAATACCCTCGAGCCGGTACCCCGCCTGAGCGAGCGGGCCCCAGTATGGGCGAAGGTCCGACTGCGGGTCGACGATCGCCGCGGCCCGCGCTGCAGGATCGAGGATGAGGTAGACGAAATTCCGGTAAGAGCCGATCTCGAACTGGAGGATCTGAGGGCCCTCGACCCAGCCCGCGGCCCGGTCGCCCGCCAGATGCTCCGGAAGGTCACTTGCCATACCCCGGTTCTCACACTAGGTTTCGGTCCATGTCCCGCGAAAAAAATCTTCCGACCGGGTTCGGTTGGGCGCAGGGCCGTTACAGCCCGCAGCCCCACGTGGCCACTCCCGAGGGAACCTACGAGGAAGAGCACGGCCGGCAGGGATTCTTCGGCCGGGTGAGCCACCTCTATCACCGGCACCCGCCGACCGGCTGGCTTCGCATCGAGGGGCCGCTCGTGCCGCACGCGTACTTCGCGACGAAGCTCGTGGGCCGGGCGGAGGGCGAGCCGGAGCCGATGCTCGCGAACGATGACGTCAGGATCGGAGTCGCGAAGCTCGCGAAGCCGATGGCGGTCTTTGCCCGAAACGCCGACGGCGACGAGGTGCGTTTCGTGCACGAGGGCGAGGGAACGCTCGAGACCGATTACGGCGACCTCGAGTACCGATCGGGCGACTACCTCGTCATTCCTCGCGGGACCACGTATCGGTTCGTGGCGAAGGGCGCGAACACGCATCTCGTGATCGAGTCGCCGACTGAGATCGGTCTGCCCGATCGGGGGATGCTCGGCCGCCACGCGCAGTTCGACCCGATGATCATGCGGGTGCCGCAGCTTCCGGCCGGCGAGCGGATGGGCTGCGCAAACGCGAAGGGCGAGTTCGAGCTCCGCATCAAGCGCGAGGGGGAGTGGACAAAGGTCTTCTATCCCTGGAACCCGATGAACGCCGCGGGCTGGAAGGGGGACCTCGCGCCCTGGGGCCTCAACGTCGACGACATTCGCCCCATCGTCTCGCCGCGGTACCACCTGCCGCCGAGCGTGCACACGACTTTTCTCGCGCGGAACTTCGTGATCTGCTCGTTCCTGCCTCGCCCGCTCGAGAGCGAACCGGGCGCGATGAAGGTACCTTTCTATCATCGCAACATCGACTTCGATGAAGTGCTCTTCTATCACGCGGGCAACTTCTTCTCGCGCGAGGGCATCGGGGCCGGGTCGGTGACCTGGCACCCGCAGGGCATTCACCACGGTCCGCATCCGAACGCGGAGAAGAACGCTCGCGACAAGACGGAGACGCAGGAGATCGCCGTGATGGTGGACACGTATCGACCGCTTCGCGCGACCGCGAGCGCGGCGGGAGTCGAGTACCGCGACTACGCGATGAGTTGGCGGGCCGATCAGGCTCGCTGAAAGGAATCTCATGAAGACGCTCACGGAGTTCTCGGGATTTCAGGTCAAGGCGGCGCTCCAGAAGGAGGCCGAGCTGGTGAAGGAGGGCAAGGCCGCCGAGGAGATTCCGGCCGCGATCGGCGAGGCGCTCAAGGTCGAGGGGGACCGTCTCAAGTGGCTTGGCCACGCGATGGCCGTGGCGAAGGACCGGACCGAGAGCCTCAAGCGTATCGTCGTGCTCATCCTGGACGAAAAGGACAAGGCGCCGGTCCATGCGGAAAAGCGGGAGGAGCACCATTACCTGCCGGAGTTTTTCCCTGCGATCTCGTTCGAGAGAAAGGGCCAGGGGCGCGGCGATGGACGCGGTGACCGCGACCGCGGCAAGGGCAAGCGCGGAGGGCGAGGCGGCCGCGGAGCTCGGGGCCGAGACGGTGGCCGCGGCAGGGACAGTGGTGGCGGTGGTCGCGACGGGCGACCGAAGGAAGACGCCCCGGCTCGGCCCGCCCCTCCGACTCCCGCAAAATAGTCAGGGAACGAGCAGCAGCTCCGCCAGAAGGCCGAAGTGGTCGGAGTGAAAGCGCCTCGGGCGACTGGGGTCGATGGGCTCGTCGAAGACCAGCCGCGTTCGCACGACGCGAATCTGTGCGTCCCAGCCGTCGGCGAGCCAGACGTAGTCAATTCGGCGGCGCCCCGCGATCCGCATCGCGTGGGGGTTTCGGCGCGGATCGTAGGTGAATCCATCGCGATCGGTCTTGGGCAGCTCGGGGTTGGAAGCTGCCGAGTCGGCCGCGGCGTCCCGGTATCCGGAGCGCTGCTTGAGTACGCGGTAGGGCGTCGACTCGGGAACGAAGTTGAAGTCGCCCGCCAGAATCAGCGGGCCCGAACCCCGGGTCGCCGATATGAACTCGAGAATCTCACCGACCTGATGGTTCAGGAGGCCATCCCGGCTCGACGCGTCCATGTGGGTGTCGTAAATGTCGATGTCGCCCACGCCCTCGAGACGAACCCGCGCGTGGATGACGCCCTTGTTCGCCACGCAGTCGTTCAGCCCGCACCGGCTGAAGATGTGCTGGTGGATTTCGACGATCGGCCACCTCGAAATAATGAGAAGGCCGGAAGGGGAGAGGAAGTCCCACTTCCGGGGCGGGCCCCAGGCGTGAAATGGAAAGCCGGGAATCTGCGCGAGCGGAGCCGCGAGGTCCGTGAAGGCTTCCTGAAAGAAGACCACATCCGCTCCGACAGAGGCGACCTTTGCCGGAAGGATCTCGAAGCGCGAGGGATACATGAGGAACGGCCGGGGCAGTCCCCAGACATTCCAGGTCAGGACCCGAAAGGGTCTCGAATCCGCCGCGGACGAGGGTGCGACGACCGCAACCCAAACGGCCACGCACGCCAAGAAACGCACAAGCCCGTCGCGCCGGCTGACACGCGTACAATGAACTCGCATCCGTGAGCTCCCCCCCGAGTGAAAATGTATCCAGGGTTGGGCGGGTTCGCGAGCGCTTTTCTACTCGAGGATCACGAAAGGAGGCGAAACGGCGGAGAAGGCGGTTCGCTCGCCGAGCCTTGGGAACGCGAGGCCCTGATAGACGAAACGGTAGAGCCCTGACGCCTGACCCGCAGGGACGTCCCAGCGGAGCGCGACCTCCGAGCAACCGCGGCAGCCCTTGACCCGGGTCCAGAGGAGCCGCGTCTCGGGATCGGCATCCTCGACTACTCGCGAGCGCCCCGGCTCGGCGTCTCCGTGCCCGTCCAGCCTCTCGACCGTGAATCGGAAGGCGTCCGCGACGCGGCCGGGGTCGGCGGCCTGGAGTCGGGCGCTGACGGCGTCGCCGGCCCGGGCCCAGGGCTGAGGCAGGGCGAGCCAGGCTCCGAAGCGGGAACCCAGGGGCACCCGATCCTCCGGTCGCGCAGGCGCGAGGCCGCGCCGCTCGAGCCAATCCGGGAAGGCTGGGGGGGCGACGCCGGGCAGGCTCTCCCCGCGCGCGAGCGCCCGGGCCAGGCGTTCGAAGATCAGGATGTACGCAGGAAGGGTGCGGGGGCCGAAGAGCGTGAAGGCTCCTTCGTACTGCTGCAGGCGGTACTCCTCGGGCGTGGTGACGTAGCCGCTGTAGGAGTTCGCGAGGCCCGTGATCACGACCGAGCGAATCCCGATCGGTGCGAGCTGGCGCAGGATCGCTGCCCGCAGGCGCCGGCCGGCCATCGTGGTGAGCTCGGCCGGGACGGCGGCGATCGCGAGGTCGCCCAGTCTTACGAGCTGGAAGGGGAGGGTATCCGGCGTGAGCGAGAGGCCGTCTTCGCCCACCCGGGCGAGAATCGGTTTTGGGTGCTGGCACTCGCGGTCGGCGCGGGTTCCGGCGATCACCGGGCCGAGCGCTCGCAGCACGCGCAGCTCCGCGCCCGCGTCGGGGGGGATGGGCTCCCCCGCGAGCATCCCTTCCCGGAAGCCCGCGATGCCGGAGGGGCCATCCTCGCTTCCGGCCGCGAACGAGTAGCCGATGGCCGCGTGACAGAGCCGGCTTCCGTCGGGAACCGCAAGGCCCGGCATTCTGACCCAGACCGAACGCACGTCGACGCCCTCGGGAAGGGCCCGTGCGCGTGCCGAGAGCAGGGCGATCGCGGCATCGGCTTGGCGCTGCCCATGCCACCGGGCGAACGCGTACTCGTCTTGCTCCCTGCGGGCCGCCGGTGCGTCGGGTACGTCGACCGCGGACGAGACGTCGCCCTCATCGCCGTTCGCGAAGGCTGCGACGAAGGCCGGGCCGAGCTCTCGCTCGAGCAGCCGGGCCGCGATCCCCTTGTTGTCGCCGCTGACGAGCCTGTTTTCGCGCGTGAGGGAGGTCGTGTGAACCGAAAACCAGTTCTGGATAGCGAGGAGACGCCCGTCGGCGTCGCGCGCCTCGAGCTGAGACATGGTCGTGTTCGTCGGTTCCGCGTATTCTAGCGCGTCGCGGTTCGCGAGGTAGCCTGAGAGCGACTGATTGAGGTTGAGCCCGGTTACTGCCCGCTCGCCGAAGCCGAGAGTCGAGGGTCGGCGGGCGACGCGGGCGCGGAGCGCCGCTTCGGCGACTCCCTTCGCCACGTGCTCGAAGTTCTCGCGCGAGAAGCCGCGGTTGTCGCCGTTGAAGAGCAGGTAATGAGAGAGGCCGCCGGGCGAGGCGTGGGTATGAGTCGCGGAGAGCACCAGGCGGGAGTCGTCGAACCCGGCCTCGGGGGCCGCCTCCCGCAGTCTTCTCAGCACCTCCAGCTTCAGCGCGCGCGGGATCATGCCAAGATCCGCTGTCACGAGCGTCACGAAGCGCCCGGTGCCCGGCTCCTCCAGATGAATTGCCCTCGCCCAGAGTCGGGTGTGGAGGCCGGCTCCCACCTGCCGGGAATTTCCGTAACCGAACATCACCAGACGCGTGATGGGGCCCGTGATGTCACTCTTGGCGGCGCCGACGAGCCAGGGGAGCTCGGCTGCTTCCGCAGACCATGAAAGGACAAGAAAACTGAAAACAGCGGCGAGGACGCGCATCGACTTCATCTCGGGCACCTCAACAATGCCGCGGGAGACCGGATTCGCCGCGTGGATTCACGCTCGAGGCTACTTGAAGTCGCGGCGCGGCGCAACGGGCTGGACTTCGGAGAAGGGGCGCGGATAGAGTCCGCCCTATGGCGAAAAACAGGTTGCTTTTGGCTTTTTCCGGCGGCTTGGACACCTCGGTGATCATCCCCTGGTTAATGGAGCGGGAGAGCGCGGAGATCCTCGCGTACTGCTCGGACCTCGGCAACGCACCCGACGGGAAGTACCTGGACGGCTGGGCCCGGAAACTGGGCGCGGTCGACTTCATCTTCGAGGACCTCCGCGATCGCTTCGCCCATGATTTCGCCTTTCCCGCGGTTCGCGCCGGCGCGACCTACCAGGACGACTACCTGCTCGGCACTGCCCTCGCTCGCCCCCTGATCTCGGAGCGCGTCGCCCACCACGCGAAGCGCCTCGGCTGTACCGCGATCGCGCACGGCGCGACCGGTAAGGGGAACGACCAGCTCCGCTTCGAGAAGTCGTGGGCCTACCTCTGCCCCGACCTCCGCGTGATCGCGCCCTGGAAGACCTGGGACTTCCGAGGAAGGCAGGATCTGCTCAAGTACCTCTCGTCCAAGGGGCATGAGATTCAAACGGGCGAAAAGCGCTTCAGCGTCGACGTGAATCTCTTCCATCGCTCGTGCGAAGGGGGAGTGCTGGAGGACGTCACGCGCGAATACGACCCCGGTGAGATCTATGAGTGGACGGCGCCGCCCTCGAGGCGCGCGCCGGGGAGCGAGGCGGTGCGAATCGGCTTCGAGGCGGGTCTTCCGACCGCGCTCGACGGCAAGCGACTGGCGCCGGCGGCGCTTCTTTCGACGCTGAACGCGCTCGCGGGCAAGGCTGGAATCGGGGTGCTCGACCTCGTCGAGGAGCGCACGAACGGAGTGAAGAGCCGCGGCGTGTACGAGACCCCCGGGGGCACGCTTCTTCATCTCGCGTGCCGCTCGCTCAAGCATCTTTGCTGGGATCGGCCCCTGCAGACGATGGCGCGTCAGCTCGGGCAGCAGTACGGAGAGCTCATCTATGACGGCCTCTGGCATTCGGCCGCGCGAACGACGGCCGAGGCGTTCTTCCGCAAGGCGGGCGACACGCTGACCGGCGAGATTTCGCTGCGGCTGGAGGGCGGTCAGGCGCGGGTGGTGGGCCGCAAGTCCCCGTTCGCTCTTTACGACGAAACGCTCGTCTCCTTCGAGAGCGACGAGCACGGGCTGCACAAGCACGCGCTCGGGTACTGTCGGACCGTCTGCTTCAGCCAGCTTCGCGCCGGGAAGCGGGACGCGCGCGCCGGGAGAACCGAGCTGTGAGCGGAGGGGTGCTCGACAGCCAGCGGAACCGCGGGCGGGCCGGAGCGCTCTTCGAGTTCACCCAGGGAGTCGAGGTCGACGCCCGGCTCTTCGAGAGCGAGATCCGGGTGCAGAAGGCCTGGGCCCGCGCCCTGGGTCGCGCGGATCGGCTGACGGGAACCGACGTCTCGCGCATCGAGGCCGCGCTGGAAGAGTGGGCGGCTCTCATGCGCGCGGGCAGCTTCTCCTGGCGGGCGGAGGACGAGGACATCCACATGAACCTCGAGCGCTTCGTGACGGAGCGGGCGGGGGATCTCGGCAAGCGCATGCACCTCGGCCGCTCGCGCAACGACCTGATCGCGACGACGCTCCGGCTTCATGCGGCTTCGATGGCCGCCGAAGCGGCAGCGGGTCTGAGGGAGCTCGTCCTCGCGCTCTGCGAACGCGCGAGGCGTGACGTGGATGTCCTTGTTCCCGGCCTCACGCATCAGCAGCACGGCCAGCCCGTGCGCCACGGGCACGTGCTCGCGGCCCACGGCTGGGCATTCCTCCGCGACCTTGAGCGCGTTCGCGCGGCCGGCGCGCGGGCGCTTGCGTCGATGCCGCTCGGCTCCGCCGCGCTTGCAGGCTCCTCGGTGGCGGTTGATCTCGAGGCGCTGGCGGGTGAGCTGGGTTTCTCCTCGCCTCCGCGCAACTCCTACGACGCGGTCGGGGACCGGGACTTTCTGCTCGAGCTCCTCGACGCTTATGCGCAGGCGGCCGTGCATCTCAGCCGGCTGGCCGAAGACTGCGTCTACTGGGCGTCGACGGGGGTGGGGCTCGTTCGCCTGCCAGCGGACTGGTCGACCGGCAGCTCGATCATGCCGAACAAGCGAAACCCGGACGTTCCCGAGCTCACGCGGGGGAAGTCGGCCCACGTGATCGCGGCCGCCGCGAACGCGCACGTGCTCATGAAGGCGGTGCCGACGAGCTACGGGAGCGACCTGCACGAGCTCAAGGGCGTGGCGCTCAGGTCGCATGACGAGCTTCGGGCCTGCCTTGGAGTCATGGCCCCGTTTCTTCGGGGTCTGGAGCCCGACGCTGCGCGGGCCAAGGTGCTGCTCAAGCGCGGGCACATTCTCGCGACCGAGCTCGCGGACGAGCTTGCGGCCCGGGGCGTGCCGTTCCGGGAGGCCTACTCCCAGGTCTCCGCGCTGGTGCAGCTCGCCGAGACCCGGGGAGCGCAGGTCGAGGATCTTCCGCACGAGGAGGCGCGCAGGCTCGCTCCGGCGCTTGATGCCGCAGTTCTGAAGGCGCTATCGGCTGAGTCCGCCGTCGAGCGGCGCTCGCTCCCCGGTGGAACGGCGCGGGCGCGGGTGCTTGAGGGGATCTCCGCT
>CAYJTX010000027.1:13843-15644 GCA_964372615.1 uncultured Bacteriovoracaceae bacterium
GCCGCTGGCTCGTGTCCGATGGGACACATGGCCCGCGTCAAGGGTGGCGGCTATCCGGGTGAAGTTGGGGATCTCACTGGATCACGCTCGTGCGGGCTGTGTCGCTAGAGACCGCCCGCTCCCCCTGTCATAGCGAGAACTGAGGGGGGGGCGAGAGCGGAAGGGGGAGCGAGAAGGGTGTCGAACAGGAGTCGATTCCATTTTCGCCCGCCACTCCCTGAAATGCCGGGTTCCCGAAGCGCAGGAACTTCTCCTTGTAGGCGCCGAACCGGTAGGGGAACGCCGCGCTGAGGTAGTCGTAGTACTCCTTGAGGCTGCGCTGGCTGTCGGGGATCCGATCGTCGGAGTAGAGGTTGCGCCAATTCTTCATGGCCCCCATGGCCTCGGCGATCGTGAACATGGGGCTGGGGAGCCCGGTACAGAGCGTCGCCGGGGATGGGATGATCGTCGGGAGCAGCTGGCATCCCGAGCCGCCCGTCCGTGCCAGGTCGAAATCCATCAGAAACCAGTTCGGCTCGTGCAGGAGCGCGAGATAGCTCGCGACGGAGACGTTGGCGCGGTCGAGGAGGTCACGCCACTCGGCTGAATCGGAGTCGATCAGCTGCGCGACCTCGGACAAGGTGAAGTAGTAGCTGCCGCTCGGCCGCCGGACGCTCTCGAAGCTGCAGCGGATGCCCGGCCGCGAACGAACTTGAACCCCCTTCGTCGGGTCGACGATGCCGAAGACGGCCTCGTTGACGTGGATGGCCTGGACCTCGGCGGCCTCCTCGAAGAGAGTCAGGGCGGGGCTCTCGAGGAAGTCGTGCGTGCTCAAGGAGGCCCCGCCGACGAAGCTCGGCGTGTAGACGTTTCGGTAGAACCACTGGTGAAGCAGCTCGTGCGTGAGCTCGCGCTGGACCCACCTCCAGCGCCCCGTGTCCAGGCCCCCGTCGCTCGAGATCTGCCAGGCGCCGCTCGAGTCCTGGTATCTGAACCAGTTCCGGTTGATGTGCACCCAGCCGCCGGGGGGGCTGAAGCCCGCCTCGGCGGGCCAGTAGAGGCGGGCCTTGCCCGGGTTCAGGTTCCAAGCCTCGAGCTGCAGGTGGATCTTTCGATAACCGAGGTAGAGCTGCGCCGCCCGAGTGTCGCGGTAGGCGACGCTGGAATTCGTCGGGTCCGTGGTCGTGTTGAGATTCTTGTTCAGCGTGACCGTGCGGCCGTTGACGTCGGAGTTGGCGTGCCAGGTGTCGAAGTTATTCACTTCGAAGTCGTAATCGGTGATCAGATCGCGGCTCACGCGCGCGGTGGGCCCGTCCAGGAAGGCCTTGACCTTGATACGCCGCGAGCGCGTGCAGCCCGAGGCGCCGCTCTGGCTCGGGATCACGGCGACCCAGTACTGCCCGGCGCTGTTGGTCGTGGCCTCGCCCCAAGAGGTCCAGATGTCAGCGCTCTGGGTCGTGGCCCAGACCTTGACGCGAACGTCCCTGAGGCCCCTCGCCTGAGCCGTGGTTCCGGATGCGAAGAGGTTGTCCGCGACCGTAAGCGCCCCGGTCACGGTCCAGACGCAGGTGGCGCTCGCGATGGAAGGGAAGAGGATGGGCAGCAGGGCTGTCAGTGCGTGCATTTTTCTCATGCGCACCCAGGGTGCACGGGGCATGCCCGCTCCAGTGCCCCTGAAACGAGCTCCCGGCGACCAAAGACGAGACGCTGTCGAGGCGCGTGAGTAGAATAATAAGATTAATCTCAATTTAATAAATAGGATAATGTATTTTTACACAAGCGATCCGACTCCGAAAGTGGGAGGGCCGCGAGTCGCTCCTCG
>CAYJTX010000028.1:0-15599 GCA_964372615.1 uncultured Bacteriovoracaceae bacterium
AGTGGTTTCGAGACAACGGGAAGCACGCCCTCATCATTTACGATGACCTAACCAAGCAGGCCCAAGCTTATCGACAGCTATCCCTGCTTCTGCGTCGGCCACCTGGCCGCGAGGCGTATCCCGGCGACGTGTTTTACCTGCATTCTCGCCTCCTCGAACGAGCCGCGAAGCTCTCCGACAAGCTCGGTGGAGGATCGCTCACGGCACTTCCGATCATCGAGACTCAGGCGGGCGACGTTTCCGCGTACATTCCGACAAACGTGATTTCAATCACGGACGGCCAGATCTTTCTTGAGACTGACCTCTTTTATTCTGGTATTCGCCCCGCCGTAAACGTTGGAATCTCCGTTTCACGAGTCGGCGGCTCCGCGCAGATCAAGGCGATGCGCCAGGTGGCTGGGACACTTCGCCTCGAGCTGGCGCAGTATCGGGAGAAGGCGGCGTTCGCGCAATTCGGGAGCGACCTGGATCCTGCGACGCAGCGGCAGCTTGCGCGTGGTCAAAGGCTCACAGAAATTCTGAAACAGGGTCAGTACAGCCCTATGCCCGTCGAGCGCCAGGTTGTGATCCTGTATGCCGGCACGCATGGGTATCTCGACAAGTTCCCGGTCGGGCGCCTCCGAGATTTCGAGCAGCAGCTATTCGAATTCATCGAAAGAAAGCATCCGGAAGTGTTCCGAGCCATCGTCAGCCAGGGAAAGATCGACGACGAGCTTAAGGTAAAAATAGAGAGAGCCCTGGAGGAGTTCGATGGGGTCTTTGCTGCCTGACGAGGCGGCAAAAGGCGGATCGAACTAGAGGCGAGAGACTATGGCGAGCATCAAGGATTTGCGAAGACGGATCGTCAGTACAAAGAATACGCAGCAGACGACGAAAGCCATGAAGATGGTTTCTGCCGCCAAGCTTCGGAGGTCCCAGGAGGCCATTGTCAATCAGCGACCCTATGCAAAGGGCCTGGGCGAGCTGATGATCCGAGTGGCGTCGCTCTCGAACGTGACAGTCTCCAGTCCGCTTGTTCTTCCAGAAGGAGCTGGAGGAGAAAAGGCGAAGCGGGTGACGCTTGTGCTGGTCACGTCAGATCGAGGACTTTGTGGCGGGTTCAACGGAAACATCATCAAGGCAGCACAGCGGTGGCTTGCGAACGAGGGTCGCGGCTACGAGTCGGTAGAGTTGCAATTCGTGGGCAGGAAGGGCAACGAGTTTTTCAAGACCAGAAAGGTCAATCGCGGCAGATATCATCAGGAGATCTCCGGAAAAGTGACCTTCGCAAAGGCGAAAAAGCTGTCTGAGGATCTGGCTCAACACTTCGTTGACGGTCAGACGGACGAAGTGAAGCTCATCTACAACGAGTTCAAGAACGCGGTAAGCCAAAAGGTAGTGGTCGAGGATTACCTTCCTGTCCGTGGCAGCACTTTAGGCCTGTCGTCGGAGGGAAGCTCAGGGACTCCTCCTCCGATCGTCAGACCATCTGCCAATGAGCTTTTCGACCGATTATTGAAGAAGCATTTCGCGATTCAGGCGTTCAGAGTGCTCCTTGAGTCGCAGGCGAGCGAACATGGCGCAAGGATGTCGGCGATGGAGAATGCCACTAAGAACGCGGGTGAGATGATCCGTCACCTGACTCTCGCGTACAACAGGCAGCGCCAGGCAGGGATCACCAAGGAGCTCCTGGAGATCATCGGAGGCAGCGAAGCGCAGAAAGCGGGATAGCCCGGCATTCTGCGGATGGCGGGCAGAAGGTTTTTGAGCGGAGCCGGGAGGCTCACTTTGCAAGGAGATTTGAAGATGTCAGCATCAGCCGCGACGGCGAATATCGGTCGGATCAAGCAGGTGATTGGGCCGGTTGTGGATTTGGAATTCGAGTCGGGGAAGCTACCCGAGATTCGACACGCCGTCAGGGTCTCGAATAAGACGATCAGCGATGCCGAATGGAACCTTGTTCTCGAGGTCGCTCAGCATCTTGGCGAAAACAGCGTTCGGACCATCGCGATGGACAGCACGGATGGCCTGATTCGGGGTCAGCCAGCCAAGGACACCGGTGGCCAGATCATGATGCCGGTTGGCAGGGAGACCCTCGGTCGAATCCTGAATGTAGTGGGTGAGCCCGTAGACGAGGCGGGGCCGGTTGCCGCCAAGAAATTCTACCCCATTCACCGCCATGCGCCGGCATTCAAGGACCAGTCGGTCACTATGCAGCCGTTTTTCACCGGGATCAAGGTCGTGGACCTTCTCGCTCCGTACGCGCGCGGCGGAAAGATCGGCCTATTCGGAGGCGCAGGGGTCGGCAAGACGGTGCTCATCATGGAGCTGATCAATAACATCGCTACCCAACACGGAGGGTACTCGGTGTTTGCCGGTGTTGGGGAGCGAACCCGCGAGGGGAACGACCTTTGGATGGAGATGAAGGAGTCCGGAGTTCTAGCGAAAACAGCTCTCATCTATGGCCAGATGAACGAGCCGCCCGGCGCGAGGGCCCGCGTGGGTCTTTCCGCGCTGACCGTGGCCGAGTATTTTCGCGACGAGGAGAACCAGGACGTTCTACTCTTCGTTGACAATATCTTCCGCTTCACTCAAGCGGGATCTGAAGTGTCGGCCCTTCTGGGACGGATTCCATCGGCGGTAGGCTACCAGCCGACGCTGGCGACGGAGATGGGCGAGCTCCAGGAGCGGATCACCTCGACCAACAAGGGTTCAATTACTTCGATTCAGGCGATCTACGTGCCGGCTGACGACTATACTGACCCGGCACCGGCAACGACTTTTGCGCATCTGGATGCAACGACGAATCTTTCGCGGCAAATCGCCGAACTCGGCATCTACCCGGCGGTTGATCCGTTGGCATCGACGTCTCGGGTCCTTGATCCACGGATCGTGGGTGATGAGCATTATCGCGTGGCGCGTCTCGTCCAGTCGGTATTGCAGCGATACAAGGACCTTCAGGACATCATCGCGATTCTAGGAATGGATGAGCTCTCTGAAGAGGACAAGGTTACCGTTTCGCGGGCGCGGAAAATTCAGCGCTTTCTGTCTCAGCCATTCTTCGTGGCGGAGCAGTTTACTGGAATCAAGGGGAAGTTCGTAAAGATCGAAGACACTATCCGTGGATTCAGGGAGATCGCCGAAGGAAAGCACGATGACCTTCCTGAACAGGCGTTTTATCTGGTGGGAACGATCGAAGATGCGATTGAGAAGGGAAAGTCGCTGGCCAAGTGATCCCCGCGGACGATCTGAGAGGATGACGAAATGGCAGACACCCTGAAGTTGACGATTCTGTCGCCCGAGAAAAAGCTTGAAACGGGCGTGCTGGCCAGCTCGGTGACGTTAAATGGCAGCGAAGGGCAGATCCAGATTCTACCTGGTCACGCACCCATGATGGGAACCTTGGAGACCGGCGCCTTCAGCTTTGAACGTGCCGGGGGTGGATCGGGCGGGGTCGGCGTCATTTCGAATGGGTTCTTCGAGGTGAAAGGAGAATGTGTCATTGTTTTGGCAGAGACGCTCGAGCTCCGTGGTGAGATCGATGTGGCGCGCTCGAAGGCTGCCCAGCTGAAGGCAGAGAAAATCCTTCAGGAAGCGGGCGTCGATGAGCATCGATTCCGGAAGTACCAACTCAAGTTACAGCGCGCATTGATTAGGCAGCACATGGGGTCAAACTCGGAGCACTGACGGTTTTTGGCTTGGGTTCGGGTCGACACTGGACCTTTGCCAGGACGAGCTGAGTGCCGTATCCTGAGGGTCCAGGGAAGGATCTGTGTCGGCTAAGACCCGTCTTCAGAGCAGGCATGCGTTCGCATATATTTTCGGACTGGGTCGACGTGCGTCGGGTCTGTCAGCGATTGCGACACTTTCTTCGCTTTTTTTTCTGACTTGTTGGAAGCTCGCAGCGCAGAACGCGCCAGTTTCTCTGGTGCTTGTAGACCCCGGTCCGTCGTCTGGTGACTTGCTTGCGGACACAGTCCCAGCTTTCCAGGCGGCGCCTGTGTCAGAGGGCGAGGGATCTGGTGAGGCATCCAGCAAGCCATCTAACGAGCACGTCAGCCAAGCGGCAGGCGTGCCGATTAGGCCTATGTTCAATGCCACGCCGGCGTCCTCGGGAAATTCCAGAGTAGCCCAGCGGCGCTATCGGCACAAAAGTAGGGACTCGGTTCGGAATGGCATTTCCCACCTGATGTCTCGAGCTGAGACGAGGCTATTTGGACCTCCAGTGAGTGGGGCGAGTCAGCAGGACAGGCAGGCGATGATCGAGGCGTATCGCCGGGTGCAGTCAAACCGAAAATCGACCCTGCCTATTCAAGTAGGCGTGGCTAGTCCAGCGCCTGTTTTCGTGCCGAAAACGGAAAAACCGAGTTCGGAAGATAGGGTTGCAAACAGCAGTCTGTCGATGATCAAACTCTTGCTGCGACAACCGGCCCGACCACTGACTTCGAATCTCGCATTGTTATTAAAGCGACCTACTCTCAATGGGTTAGTTAGTCGTGGGCCCTTGGTCGTTCCGCCGCCGGTGCGAGCCGCGAAGCTGGGTGGAAAGGGGCATGGCCGAATCGCGCCGCATCATCCTATCGGTACCACTAGTATTGTTGCGACGTCTCCTAGAAAGCCAATGCGGATGCAGCAAGTGCGGGTCCCAGGAAAAAGGGCCTGGGTTGAGCCCCAGAAGTCGGCAGAGGTACGCAGGACAAGTAGTATCCCCGTCCAAACTGGGTATCAGGAAGGAGGGTTGGATAATCGGATATCCACAGAGAGGGCACGTTTCTATAAGGGGATCCATTTAGACCCTGAAAAGTACGAGTGGGGCGAACGACTCGCCAAGCTCACGAATAACCAGAAACGCGTGGATATCCCAGCGATCATTCCGTCACAAACAGTTAACCCTAAACCGGTTCATTTGAGTACGCGCGAACATTCACAGGAATATGGCTATCTGGATATCCAAGTTCCGCCTGCGGCCGTCGTTTTGACGAAGCCACCCCAGGTTTCAGACAACGTGAGTAGTCACTATTCAGCGCCGACTATGCTTTTGCCAGAGACTTCCGGGCAAGCGGCACAGGCTCAGAAGGGAAGTACTGAACCGGAGACACCCCTTCCCGACCCCAAAGGTCGGAGAGACAGTGGAAATACTCCTGGAGCCAGCGGAGAGAGTAGAGTCTATGCGCCGAGTCAAAGGAGAGCTCGCGCCGTGGAGGCATTTGACTGGGACTCGGAAATAGCTTCGGCGACCCAGGTGATTTTGTCATACGAGGGGCCCGCATCCGGAGACCAGGGAAGATGGATTGAGTTTTCTGCGGCGGACCACTTGCCCTCGATCGGCTGGGAATCGGCACTCAGTGAGGTAAGTGATGTGGGGCTCCTCTCACGCAACTCGATCGCGACCATTTCACAACTGACACAGGTCACTTATCAGGCAAGCGCGGGACTCGTAATTGGACGGATGCCGCGTGGAGCGGTCGTAACGTCCTCCGCCAGGTCAGAGCGTGTCCTCTATTTCGACGGGCAGGACTCGACGTTGTTGGATGGACCGACGGACGCGGAATATTTCATCCTTCTAAATACCGAGCCAGGCGCGCTGGTTCTTTATTTGTCGCTTCCTTCAGAGAGTGGGGGCGGTGAAAAGCGAGTAGGTGTTTTTACTCCTGTGCGAGCCGGGCGTGCGACCTACCTAGATCTTCGAAATCCGACACAGCAAACTATAACAGGGCGTGTCTTGGATGCGGACAGTCGGAGGCCGACTGGGATTCCCGGACTCCGGGTGAGTTTGGTGGGTCAGGAGGGCCCTGCTGCCAGGACGCAAGTGGACGGGACCTTCCTTCTTGAGCGGGTTACTCATTTTGGCGATCGTCCAACATTCGTTGAGTGCGAGTCCACGGGAGGAGTGTCTCATCGGTACGTACTGCCCTGGGAAACCTGGGCCCGCTCGCAGGCCGCCACCCTTTTCTGGTTTGGTCCTGATCGACTGCAGAGGTGGACAAACCAACTGGAAGGAGGGGTCAGTGTGGCCAGTGGGCTCTTGGTGGCCGCTGTGCCTGGAATCGTAGGATCGACCGATAGCGAGGAAGCGCTATTCCCCTCACTTGCCCCGCTACAGGAGAGCGCGCCACTTATCCCGGAGGTTTACACCATCAGCAAGGATGAACGACTGCTCGTTGGACAGACCCTGGGGGAGGGCCGCTCCAGATTTCTTTCTGTTCAGCTGCCGGATGGTCTCCTATTAAGCGAAGTCACCGACCAAAGGGGAGTATCACGCTGGTCGCGTTTACTCGTTAGCTCTGCGAGAGTGGTGACCGTAGTTGTCGATCCCTAAACGGAGGAATCGGGCTGTTCCAGCGAGACGAGGCGGTCGTTTTCTGCTGGGACCGCCAGCCAGAATCCCCTGGGCAAGACCTTCCTTAATTCCCTGATATCCGGATTGAGTAAGCGGAACTGATGGAGGGGAATGCCTGTGTCCTGGGCAAAGTCCAGGGCGGAGCAAGCCTTCGCTAGTCTGTGAAAGGCGACCGGTTTAAGCGCGGGAACTGGTGGCTCACCGTAAAAGAGATGTCGATAGGACTCAGCATGAAGGACGGCGAGAAATCCCGCGTAGTAATTCCGGCCGGCCCACCCCAAGTAGGAGGTCCCGCCGGGCTGGCGGCAGGGCTCAAAGAGCACTCCCATTTCGTCCACAGACCGCTGTGCTCTCGGAAGCCTGAGAAGCCCCTTGAGTCCATGATTGTATGAAGTAATCGCGAGATGCCAGGCCCCGAAAACTCGGTGATTTCTGCGGAGGAGCTTGGCGGCGGCCACAGTCGACTTGAGAGGGGAGAGTCGCTCATCCACCCCGAGATGTGCGTCCACCACTAGGTACTCGAGCGCCGATTTCAACATGAACTGCCAAACGCCGGTCGCTCCCACGCGAGAAACCGCCTTCAAGTTAAAGGAGCTCTCGACCAGGGAAAGGCGAGTGAGTTCAACGGGAAGGCCCATTCCAGAGAAGATTTTCTCCATTTTGGGCAGGTACGTTTCTGCGGCCAGAAGGCCTTTTGCGATATTATCGCGCTGGCCAGTCTGGGCGCGGACGTTTTTCGCGAGCTCCTTGAAATCGTGCATCCTGCTGTGCCGAAAGCCAGCGAGTGCATGCTGAACCCTCCGCTGGTAGGAAGTGGGTCTTCGGGGTCTAGGGTTGACGGCCAGCGTCTTCAACGCCGACCTGTATCCGGACAGGGCCTCCCGGACACGCTGTCTGGATACGATTTCATATGCCATCTGATTTCTGGACGACCTTGCGAGGGCGCGAAAATCGAGCACGTCATAGATGATCTCCGGGTGTCGGTCATCGAAAATGACGACATGTCGGGTGGTGTACTCAGTATAGATCCGAAGCCAGAAGCCAACGACAGTCCGCATGTCCTCCGGAATTTTAAAAATCGGATCGATGCGCGAGTCCGCGTCCCGCAATGTGAGGTCGAGCGCGGCGGGTGAAAGCACGGGCTCAAAGAGGTTGTGATCAGATCCGTACTCGGAATTGAGAGCTGGCCGGAGATCGAGAGTGCTGATGTCTGACCAGGTTACGGTCTTGTCATAGGCCGCACGGACCCCTGAATAGAGGCCCGAGGAGGCCAGCCCAAGCACTAGGGTCCCAATAAACCGGTTGAGTTTAATATATGAACAGACAGTGACGCCACGCCGCATCAGTCGCGGTTAGAGCAAGATCCCTGCCTGCCCCACTTCAAGCTAAGCCTTTGGTTTAACGCGATTTAATTAATCGTCACCCGCATACATTCTAGGCATGTGACCACGGTGACACAGTGCTGGTATGACGGAGTCCATGTCTGAATTCGAACCGACTTTCGAGATCGCCCTTGAGCAGCTTCAGAGCAAGGTCAAGGCGCTAGAGGCTGGAGATCTGCCGTTAGAGCAAGCGCTCAAAGTCTTTGAGGAAGGCGTTCGGATGTCTCGTGTTTGCCAGGAAAAGCTCGCCGCCGCTGAGCGCAGGATCGAGGTGCTCATGAAGGAGTCGTCGAAAGTCGGTTCGCCGCGCCTCGAGCCGTTCGATCCGCCTGAAGCGTGAAAACGCGCCTCGATATCGTGCTCGTGGAGCGACAATTCGCTCCTTCGAGGGAGAAAGCGCAAGCGTTGATACTCGCCGGAAACATTCTCGTCGATGATGTCCCAGCGACCCAGTGCGGACGGAAGGTGCCCCCGGATGCCGAAATCAGAATTCGAGGCGAAGTCCAGCCTTACGTTTCTCGCGGCGGGTTGAAACTTGCCTCTGCACTCGATTCGTTCGGAATACACACCGAAGGGCGAGCTGCATTGGATGTGGGAGCATCGACAGGCGGGTTTACTGATGTATTGCTCAAGCGCGGTGTGCGGAGTGTGATAGCGCTGGACGTTGGCAGGAATCAGCTTGACTGGAAGATACGATCCGATCCCCGCGTCACGGTAGTTGAAGGCGTCAATGCGCGCTATCTGAAGTTCGAGGCCCTGGGCCAGCACATGGATATCATCGTTGTTGATGTCTCCTTCATCTCTCTAGGGATGGTCCTCCCAGCGCTCATTCAGTTCGCCAAAAAACAAACGGACTGGATAACCCTGATCAAGCCGCAGTTCGAAGTAGGAAGAGAGAAAGTGGGCAAAGGAGGAATTGTCACGGATAACGATGCTCGGCACGAAGCGGTCCGCAAGGTGACTCAAAAAGCGAATGAAATTGGCCTAGCGCGGGAGGGCTTGGTAGAATCTCCTGTGGCCGGAGCCCATGGAAACAGGGAGTTCCTGGCGCTCTGGAGGCTGAAGTGATTCGGCTGAAAACGGCCCATTGGCTGATGGTATTGGCGGGTTTGGCGACCGCATGTTCTTCAACACCCAAGGCGAACGACGGACCGGCCGAGACCGAAGCCGAATCCGCCGAGGTGGGAGTGCCCCCCCAGGCGGCGGCGGAGCCCGCGGAACCGACCTCCGATGATTATGGGCCAGCGCCGATTCAATACAGGCCCATCGCACTGATTCTGGGTCCCGGACAGGCGAGAGCTTTCGCGCATGCGGGGGTCATCCAGGCATTAGTTGATGACGGAATTCCGATCGGCGCATTGGTTGGGACTGAATACGGTGCGCTGATCGGCGCAGTTTACGGGCTCAGCGAAACTGACGGTCGATTCCAGTGGTCGCTTCTGAAGCTGGATGCGTCGACTCTTTCTTCGAGCGGCGGTTGGATCGGATCGCTTTTGAAAAGAAAACAAAATCACAACCGACTCCGGACTGCGCTGAAGGATCTCTTCGGCGTGCGAGGGCTCAAGGACGCTCGGACGCCGGTACGAGTGTGGGCAAAAAACACATCGACAGGGGCGGGCCTTCTCGTGGGTGAGGCAGGAGCTGCTGAGGCAGTCTGTGCGGCAGCATCATTATCGGGGATACATGAGACGTTGGAGGTGAGCGGAGTGGGTGCGATCGAAGCCGAGCTCGATCGTCCGTTTCCGATACGAGAAACGAGAGAGGCATTCCCAGGTATGGCTGTAGTGATTGTGGACGTGCTCGGAGAGCCATCAGGGATACAGGAGGATGATTCGGAGGGAATCGGCAAGACACTGAGAAAGGCGGCGGAGGCGGCAAAGGCGGAGACATTAGAGGCGGATCTCGTGATCAGGCCGGAAATTTCCGACATCCGTCTTTCCGACTTCGGCAAGAGGGGTGAGGCGATCTTCAGGGGAAAAAAGGAGGCCAGGACGAGAATTCGCGAGGTGCGGCGGCTTGCGGGCCTACCCGAGATAAGAGACGAAGGGACGTCGAAGTGAGCCGGGAACAGGCTCGGAGGGAGCAACGACACAAAAAGGTAGGAGCTATCTTCAAGATTGCTTTCGGATTTATTCTCGTGAGTTCAGTAGCCGGAACCGTAGGGGCCGCTGGCGTTTTTTTCTACTTCTCCCGTGACTTGCCGCAAATCATCACTGCGGCCGATTATTGGCCATTGGGGGTATCCAGGATTCTAGGTGCTGGCGGTCGAGATGAGGTCATTCTTGCGGAGTTTTTCAAGGAGAGGAGATACCTTGTCCCCTTCGACAAAGTTCCTGAGACTGTCATCCATGCGTTTGTTGCTGCCGAGGACGACGAATTCTTCGAGCACAATGGCGTCAACCTGGTTTCGATACTCCGGGCTTCGATTGCTAACTTTAGGGCGGGGCAGGTCGTTCAGGGTGGAAGCACGATCACCCAGCAGGTAGCGAAGTCGCTTCTGCTCAGTCCAGAGAAGAGCTATGTCCGAAAGATCCGGGAAGTGATTCTGGCCAATAGGATCGAAAAGAACCTCACAAAGCAGCAGATCCTCTACCTCTATCTGAACCAGATTTACCTCGGCCATGGGGCTTACGGAGTTCAGGCGGCCGCTCGAGCTTATTTTCGTAAGGACGTTTCCCAACTGAATCTTGCTGAAGCAACGCTTCTAGCCGGGTTGCCGCAAGCTCCGGGGAAGTACAGTCCGCATCTGAACCCCAAGCGGGCGAAAGAGCGACAACTCTACGTCCTCAGGAGGATGTACGAAAACAAGAGAATCAGTCAGTCCCAGATGTCAGAGGGGGCCGTGGAAGTCATTAAGATCTACGACGACCCACCCAAGGCGGCGGCTGCGGATTACTACGTTGAGCACGTGCGTCGTTACCTCCTCGAAAAGTATGGGGAGAAGGCTATCTATGAGGATGGGTTGACAGTAGCCGTGCCGGCTACTGTTGAGCTGGCGCGCGTTGCCGCAACCGGACTTCAGGAGGGGCTGAGGGCGATCGACAAGAGGATCGGATTTCGGGGCCCGATCCGGCAGATCAAGGCACCTGACGAGATCGAACGATTTCTCAAAAATCAGCGCAGAGACCTCATCAGGAGCAAGCTTGGATTCCAGGTGCTTACTCCCGATGGACGCATCGACCCCTTCGAGGGCATGCGATTATCTGGAATTGAGGATGATACCGGTCTCTTGGATATCGGTGGAATCTATCCTGCCGTGATCACCAGCTTCGATCTAAGGAGAAAATCATTCGGCGCGCTGCTTGGGGGAAGTAGGATCGAAATCCCGTTTGACGATGCGAGATGGGCTACTCCCTCAAAGGACGACAAGGTTCTCGGGAAGCTTCTATCGAAAGGAGACGTTGTCAGCGTGAAAGTAAAGGCGATTGAAGGGGGTACCGTACTTTGCGCGCTCGATCAGCATCCGCAGCTGCAGGGAGCGTTGTTCTCGATGGATATCACCAACGGGTCAGTCCTTGCGATGGAAGGGGGGTATGACTTCAAGCATTCCGAGTTCAATAGGGCCGCTCAGGCACTCCGACAGCCCGGTTCTGCGTTCAAGCCGATCATCTTCTCAGCAGCGTTAGAGAGGGGATTCACTCCGGCTAGCGTGATCGTGGACTCTCCGATCGTCTATGAAGACGAGGAGAGGGGAAAGTGGAAGCCGTCGAATTTCGAAGAAAAATTTTACGGAGACACTCCCTTTCGTATGGCGCTGATCAAGTCGAGGAATATTCCGACGATCAAGATTGTCCAGGCCATTCAGGTGGGTCAACTCATTGAGTATATGAAGAGGATTGGTTTGAACGGCCAGTTTACCGCGGATCTGTCGATTTCGCTTGGAAGTGGAAGCGTGTCGCTCATGGAGCTGACCCGGGCTTACGGTCTCTTTCCTCGTCTAGGAAGGGTGATCCGGCCAGGATTTATTAATTGGGTTCGGGATCGGGATGGAAAAGTGCTTGAAGAGAACAAAGGTGATCTCTTGCCACCGACGGCCAAGATTCCAACTGGCCCCATAGACCCGGCCCCCACTCCTCAGGAGTCGCCGATGGTGGTGGAATCGGCTCACGCAGAGCCGAAGGCGACACCCAAAGTGCCGTTCGCGAAACTTCCTCCTCCTGATGATGCTGACCAGGTCATGGATCCTCGGGTCGCGTATGTAATGACCCATCTCATGAAGGAGGTCGTTGCCTACGGAACCGGCTACGAAGCGAAAAATCTAGGTCGACCAGCGGCTGGGAAGACGGGGACCACAAACGACTATCTGGACGCCTGGTTCGTCGGCTTTACGCCTCAGGTTGTCACGGGGGTGTGGGTGGGATTTGACGATCAAAAATCGATCGGACTGCAGGAGACGGGCGCTAAGGCGGCGCTTCCAATATGGCTTACGTTTATGAAGGAGGCGGTCAAGAAGTACCCGGAAGTCGATTTCTCAATTCCAGCCGGAGTAGTATTTGCGACTTTAGACTCCAAGACCGCCAAAACTGTGGCTTCGAATGCGGCAGGAGCGATTCGCGAGGCATTCATTGAGGGAACGGAGCCGACAGAATTTTCCGGTTCTGATTCGTCAAGCTCTCAATCCCAAAGCGATTTCCTTAAAGATGACTTCGACTAGTTCCGAAACTTTCGTGGAAGGGGCTATAATTTTCCATGGGAGTGGGAGTTTTGCGCAGTTCCATCAGCCTATCGCTGGCGGCCCATCTGTTCTTCATCTTGGCCTGGGCGGCCTTTATCGGCGAGCGCGTGATTCATCAGGCACCTCCGCGCGTGACCTGGATCGAGGTTGATCCCGCGCCCAGGGCGGACTTGGCCGAAAAAAAACGGCCGAACCCGCGGGAGGACACCAAGCGCGTCGTCCAGACTAGCCAAGGGCAGAGGGTCGATGAAGCCAAGGAGGATGCGTTTCTCGGGCAACAGAACCAGAGCGTCGACCGCGAGACCGTCAGCTCGGGCAGGAGTACCCAGATGGGCGTGTCTCCTCGCGCACGATCCACTGGTGCAACGGGTGGAGGGCTGGAGCGATCGCAACAGCTAAGTCGCCTCGGAATTCCGATCTTTCCCAAGCCCGACCTGGGAAACGGCGGCGGAGTAGGGCGTGCGGCGGATGCGCAGTGGGTTAAGGGCGACCTCCTTCCGCAGGATTATGTTCGGGGGCTGAAGGAGTCCGAGCATACGGCGCTCAATACGAAAGAATTTGTATTCTTCGGGTACTTCCAACGAATTAGAGAGCGCTTGGACCGCGCTTGGGCCGCTACGCTCCGGGAGCATCTCTACCGAATGGATCGCAGAGGTCGGCACCTCGCCAGTGAAATGGACCACACAACGCGAACTGTTGTGACCCTCAACTCTCGAGGCGAAATCATTCGTGTGCGTCTCGTTGAAGAATCTGGAACGGCGGACCTCGACGAGGCGGCAATTGACGCATTCAATCAGGCGGGCCCATTTCCGAATCCACCTAAGGGAATGGTAGATACTAACGGCCTGATCGAAATCCGCTGGGATTTCATCTTGCGGTCGTGAGCCGATCCAGTCCCTCGCGGTACACGTAGGATCGCCAGACCTTGTCCAGGTCACGGAATGTTCGGACGAGTTGCTCCGCAGCCTCTGATTCCGCGATCCTCTCGCTTTGCGCGAGCGTCCTCACCGCCGAGAGGAGCGAGCGAAAGGCAGGAGTTTCCACGATTCTGAGAAGATCCGACGAGAAATCCTGTGTCGGGTCGGCCGCTGTTCGAATGAGCGCTGAGTTGAAGAGTCTGACCGTCTCCTCTACGTTGGGCGTGGCAGAGGAGTTGAGTGGAAACTGGCCTTCTTGCTTCACAAGCGAGCAACCCTATACCGATCAGCCGACACGTTCAAGCAGGCTGGTGAAAGGGGACTCTCCCTGATAAGGTAATGGCTGTCGCGACGATTCACGATGGCGAATTTCACGGACCGTCATATCGGACCACGAAAAACAGAATTGGAACGCATGCTGAGGACACTTGGCTGTTCCGATTTAGAGGCGCTTATTGACGACACGATTCCTTCCTCCATTCGGTCGAAGCGAATGATGAGCCTCCCTTCCGCCAGGGACGAGGACGGGATGCTCAGAGAAATGAAGCGGATCGCGGGCCTCAATCAGGTTTTCCGGTCCTATCTGGGCCTAGGTTATCACGGAACGATCTTACCGGGCGTCATCCAGCGGAACATTTTTGAGAATCCCGGATGGTATACGCAGTACACGCCGTATCAGGCCGAAATTTCTCAGGGCCGCCTTGAGGCGCTGCTCAATTTTCAGACCATGATTTGCGACCTTACCGGTCTATCGGTCGCGAATGCCTCACTCTTGGACGAAGCTACCGCTTCCGCCGAGGCAATGGCGGTCTGTTTTGGTACCTCAGGGAGGGATTTCGGGAAGAATTTTTTCGTCGCCGAAGATTGTCATCCACAGACAATCGCCGTTGTCTCCACGAGGGCGGCGGCACTGGGCATTCGAGTGGAGATTGGCGACGTAAGGGCGTTTCAGGCCGGAGCGAGATACTTTGGAGCGCTCGTTCAGAATCCTGGTACCTACGGGGACGTCAGGGATCTTCGTGATCTTGCGCGTGGATGCTCGGAAAATGGAGTGATTCTTACGGTGGCTGCGGACCCGCTTTCCTTGATTCTCCTCGCGTCACCAGGAGATATCGGTGCGGACATTGCGGTCGGATCGACCCAGCGGTTCGGTGTGCCGATGGGCTACGGCGGTCCGCACGCGGCGTACCTGGCCGCGCGCGACACATTCAAAAGACACATACCCGGTCGACTCATCGGGGTCTCTAAGGACTCTGCTGGGAAAACCGCATATCGCCTCTCACTTCAGACCCGTGAACAGCACATTCGTCGAGACAAGGCGACGAGCAATATCTGCACGGCGCAAGTACTGTTGGCGGTCATGGCTGGAATGTATGCCGTTTATCATGGCCCCGGGGGCCTTCGTAATATTGCCCGTGGAGTCCATGAGAGGACGCGAAGACTCAAGGAAGCGCTTGAAGGGATCGGGTTGAAATGTCCAACCCCGGAATTTTTCGATACCTTCGTGGTCAGTGCCGAAGCCGATCTGATCGATCGCATTCACCGGAGCGCGGCGGAACGAAGAGTAAATTTGCGAAGGATCGATGGGCACAGGCTGAGTATCACGCTCGATGAAACAGTCTGCGAGGACCATCTCACGGAATTTTGTGAAATATTCTCAAAAGCGAAGGGGATTTCGCCTTCTGCAGCGAACCTCGGGACCGTGTCCGGAAAGTCCGTGATTTCCTCTGGAGCGTTGCGAGAATCCGATTTCTTGAAGCATCCTGTCTTCAATTCCTACCATTCAGAGACAGAGATGCTTCGCTACATTCGGAGACTGGAGGCAAGGGATCTCTCTTTGACCCACTCGATGATTCCACTTGGCTCGTGCACGATGAAGCTCAATGCCTCGGCGGAGATGTTTCCGGTGAGTTGGCCGGAGTTTTCCAGTCTTCACCCATTCGCGCCGAGAGAGCAGGCGAGGGGGTATCTCGAGCTTTTCGAGCGTCTTGAGAAGGACCTCGCCGAAATCACTGGCTTTGACGCCGTGTCATTGCAGCCGAACGCAGGTTCTCAGGGCGAGCTCGCGGGACTGTTGGTGATCCGGAAGTTTCACGAAAGCCGTGGAGAGATGGGGCGGAGAGTTTGCTTGATCCCGCAGTCAGCTCATGGAACGAATCCGGCGAGCGCGGTCATGGCGGGCCTGGAGGTTGTGGTCGTAGCCTGCGACTTGTCAGGAAACATCGACGTTGCTGACCTCGCGAAGAAGGCGCGCGACAGGGCCACCGAGCTCAGCTGCCTGATGGTGACCTAACCCTCCACCCATG
>CAYJTX010000029.1:0-11484 GCA_964372615.1 uncultured Bacteriovoracaceae bacterium
CCAGGGCCGACCGCAGCCGCGGTGGCATCATCGAGAGCGCCCAGGCCAAGGCGCGCAGGAGCGCGAGCGTCAGCGCCCCCACAAGACGCGATCCCAGGCCTCGCGGCCCCACTCGAAGACGAGCTCCGGCTCCAGAACCCGAACCCGCCCCGGCTCGATCCCGAGGGTCCGCCACTTCACCCAGTCCTTGCCCGTCACCGCTACCGCGCATCCGGCCTTTCCCGCCTCCTCCAGGATACCGTCGACGAGCGCGCGAGAATAGCGAGCGTGATCAGGAAACGGCAGGTGCCGGGCAATCTCATGCCCCGCCTCCCGAACGGTGCCGGCGGCCGCGGAGGTGTCGGCCACTCCCGTCACGAGCCAGACCGCCTCTCGAGGCTCGCCCTCGGGAAGTCGGTAACGCACCTTTACGTCGGGGCGGCGGGGAATCGGCGGATCCTTCTCGCCCTTGGTCCAAACCACGAGATCCGCTCGCGCGACCGCCGATGGCCAATCCCTGAAGATCGCTTCGCCGCGGCCTGCCGACGTGACCGCAAGCACGTCGACGTCCCGCTCGATCCTCCAGTGCTGAAAGCCGTCGTCGAGCAGCACCAGGTCGAACTTTCCATCCCTCGCGAGGCGCCGGTAGCTCTCCACCCGATCCGCACCGACCCCGATGAACACTCGCGGAAGCAATTCCTGAAGCAGCGCCGGCTCGTCGCCCGCCAGGCGCGGATCAGCCGTGGGAGAGCCGGGCCGGATCACGCCGCCCTCCCGTTCCCAGGCCCCTCCGTAACCTCGCGAGAGCACGCAGACGCGCTGGCCCCGCTCGAGCGCCTCGCTCGCGATTCGCGCCACGAGCGGAGTCTTTCCCGCGCCGCCGGCCTGGAGGTTACCGACGCCCACGACCCGCGAATCCAGCTTCTCGCCCTGGAGAAGACCGGCGTCGACGAGTCCCCTCGCGACCGCGGTCGCCGTCGACCACGCAGCCGACGCTCCGGATACCATCCAGCTCATGACCTGCGCCGCTCCCGCGCCACCGCGAGCACCTCGCGCGCCGCGCGCACGCTCGGGCCTTCGCCCGGCCGATCGCCTTCGGTGAAGAGGCCGCGGATCCGCGCGAACGCCTCCCGCTGTGAGCCCGCCTTCGCCGGATCGGTGAGGAGCGCCAGCGCCTCTTCAGCCAGCGCCGTTTCAGTCGCGTCTTCCAGAAGGAGCTCCCGCGCGACGTACGGATCCCCCTTGCGCCACGTTCCGCCCGGCCCGCCGACGAGATTCACCAGACCCACGGGCCCCCGGTAGCGGACGAGGTTCCTAAAAATCCACGAGGTCGACCGCCCCGTCCGGTAGACGACCGCGTGCGGGCAGCCCAGGAGGGCCGCCTCGAGCGTCGAGGTCCCCGACTTGATGAGGCCGGCATCGGCCGCCACCAGCGCCGCGTGCGCCTCTCCCACGACGACCCGGAGGCCCGAGTCCGCCTCGATCCGCCTGACCGCCGCAGGCTCGATCGTCGCCGGGAGCGCCAGGACCGTCTGGAGTCTCACTCCACGCTCACCCAGTCGCCGAGCGACTCCTTTCGCCGCCCCCGACATGAGCGGCACGTGACGGCCGAGCTCCGACGGACGGCTGCCGGGCATGAGCACGAGGACTCTCGCGTCCTGCGGGAGTCCGAGCCGCGCGCGGGCCTCCTGCCGGGTCAGGCCCAGGGGCAGCTCGTCGATGAGCGGGTTTCCCACGTAAACGGCCTTGAGCCGCTCGCGAGCGTAGAGCTCCCGCTCGAAGGGGAAGATAAACAGCACCCGCGCGAAAACCTCGCGAAGCACGCGAATCCGCCCCCGGCGCCAGACCCAGATCTTCGGCGGGATGTAGTAGACGACCGGCACGCCCGCGGATTTCAGCCGGCGGGCCAGCCGGAAATGGAATTCCGGGTAATCGATCACGACCGCAACGTCCGGGCGCTCGACCTTCGCTTCGCGGGCGACGGTCCGGAGAGCCCTCAGCGCGCGCGGCAGCCGGGTGAGGATCTCGGAGAAGCCCATGGCGAGCAGGCTCCTCGCGTCGACGACCGCCCGAAGGCCCTCGGCCTGCAGGCGCGGACCCCCGACGCCGAACGCGGTCAGCGATTCCCCTCCCCCCTCTGACGAAAGCTGCGCCCGAATTGCCGCCAGGAGCCGTGCACCGTGAACGTCGCTCGAGGCCTCGGCGGCCGAAAGGAGGATCTTCAGCGGGTGACCCCGGTCTCGCTTTCCCGGATGAATCTCAGGAACTGCTGGATTTCGGCCAGCTCTCCGTACTGCGACTCGATCTCGAGCAGGCAGCGCTCCTTCGGAACCTCCGGGCGGGTCCAGAGCTTGATCGCCTCGTTGATCTTCGTGATCGACTCGGCGGCGAAGCCCTTACGCCGCATGCCCACGATGTTCGTTCCGCGGATCTGCGCCGGCCGCGCGCCCATCGCGATGCAGAACGGCGGGACGTCGCGCTCCAGCCCGGCCTGCCCGGCGATGTAGGAGTAGGCCCCGACGCGCACGAACTGGGAGATGCCGGTCTGGCCCCCGATGTTGGCGAAATCCTCGATCGTCACGTGGCCCGCGAGCCCCGAGTAGTTCGCGATGATGACGTTGTTGCCGACCACGCAGTCGTGACCGAGATGCGTATAGGCCATCAGCAGACAGCCGTCGCCGACCTTCGTGACCCCGCCTCCGCCTTCGGTGCCGAGGTGGATGGTGACCATCTCGCGGATCGTGTTCCGGTCGCCGATCTCGACTCGAGTCGCCTCGCCCTTGTACTTGAGATCCTGGGGCACGACTCCGATCACCGCGAACGGGAAGACCGTGTTCATCTCCCCCAGCTTCGTCCACCCGTCTACGACGACGTGGCTCACGAGCCTCGTGCCCTTGCCGATGGCGACCCGGGGGCCGACCGTGCACCAGGGCCCGATCTCCGCCTCGGGGTGAACCTTCGCTTCGGGATGCACCAACGCCGACGGATGAATCATCGCTTGTCGCCTTTCAGCTCTAGATTCGCCAGGATCTCCGCCTCGGCGGCCGGCTGGCCGTCGACCGACGCTTTGCCCTGGAAAACCCAGAGCCTTCCCCGGCACTTCGTGACGGTCGTCTCGAGCCTGAGAACGTCCCCAGGCACGACCGGCCTGCGGAAGCGCGCGCCGTCGATGCCCACGAGGATGCACTGGAAGTCGCGCGCGATCCGGTCGAGATCGTGGGCGAAGTAGGGGTAAAGCGAGAAGCTCGACGTCTGCGCCAGCGCCTCGAGGATCAGGACGCCCGGCAGAATCGAGAAATCCGGGAAGTGCCCCTGGAAAACCGGATCGGAGTAGCTCACGCACTTCTGCGCGACAACCCGCACGCCTACTTTATGGGGCCCGGAGGTCGGGTCGGCCAGATCTCCCACGGGGTGGATCTCGAGAACCCGGTCCAGGAGCAGGAAGGGCGCCCGGTGCGGGAGAAACCGACGGATCTGATCGATCCCGAGCGGATACCGAATTTCAGCCGGAGACATCGGCCCTCCCCCCTTTCTTGTCGGCCAGCAGGCGGTTCAGGAGCGCGTGCGCCTTGAAATGCTCCCGGTGCGCGCGCGCGGGCGCTCCCACGGCGGTACCGCCGGCAGGTACGTCCTTCGTGACGAGCGTGAGCGCCCCGACCTGCGCCCCGTCGCCCACGAGCACGTCGTTGGCGACTCCGGTGAGGCCGCCGATGTACGCGAAGCGGCCGGTCTTCGCCCTCCCGGCGAAGCAGGTTCCCCCGCAGACGATGGTCCCCTCGCCCAGCCGCGCGTTGTGCCCGACGTGCACGAGATTATCGAGCTTGGTCTTGGAGCCGATCACCGTGTCCCCGAGCGTTCCCCGGTCGATGGTCGAGTTCGCGCCGATCTCCACGTCGTCGCCGATCAGCACGCGACCGAGGTGATGGATCTTCTGGTGGTCGACGACGTCCTTGCCGTCCCGCCGAGGCGCGTAGCCGAAGCCGTCCGATCCGATCCGGGCGCCGGCGTGAACCCGCACCCGATCGCCCATTTCAACCCACTCGTAAACCGTCACCTGCGGAAAGAGCACGCAGCCGGCCCCGAGCCTTGCGCCAGGGCCGATGTAGCAACCGGGATAGAGAACCGACCCCTCGCCGATCCGCGCGCCCGCCTCGATCACGCAACCCGGTCCCACCCGGACCGAACGGCCGAGCTCGGCCGTGGGATCGACGACCGCCGACGGGTGGACGGCCGTCGGTTCGCCTGGCCTCCGTACATGAGCGACCGTCGAGAGCGCGTCGGCGAACTTCTCGGACAGGATCGCCATCGCGAGGTAGGGATCGGCGCACGCGACGACGGCGGACTTCGACCAGAGCGGCAGCCCCGAGGCCTCCAGCGGCTTGACGAAGGGCTCCGCGGTGATCAGGACCCCGGCGTTCGCCTTCGCCAGCTCCTTCTCGTAGTCGCGCGAGTAGAAATATGCGAGGTCACGCGGGCCGGACCCTTCCAGCGCGGAAGGGCGGTCGACCCGAATGGAGTCCGCGGCGGCCCCGAGCCGGTCGCGGTTCACCAGCCTGCCGCCGGTAAACGAGACGACCTCGTCTAGCTGGAATGCCATGGGCAAAGCTCCTCGACGTCAGCCCTTGTCGAAGCCGGAAATGACCTCTTCGGTCAGCTCGTCTTTTTCGAGAGAAAAGAGGACCGTATTCTCGTTCTTCTCGAGAATCACGCTATAGCCCTTCTTTTTCGCGAGCTCGGCGATCAGCTTGCGGATCTTCGTGATGATCGGCTCCGTCAGCTCGCCTTCCTTCTGCTGGATCTCGGCCTGGGAGCGGGCGGTCGTCTCCTGGAACTTCATGATGCGCTCCTGGATCTCGCCCTGCTTCTTCATCCGGGCGTCATCGCTGAGCACGAGCGACTGCTTCTTGAACTCCTCGCCCATCTTCTTGATGGCGGCCTCCTCGGTCTGAAGCTCCTTCTTCTTGGCGTTGAACTCCTTCTCGAGCTGGGACTTGGCTTTCTTGCCCGCTTCGACGGTCTGGAGCGTGCGCTGCATGTCGACAATGCCGATCTTGAAAGGTTCGTCGCTCGCGTCGGCGGGTTTCCAGGGCAGCGTTCCGAGCCCGGCGAGGGCGATTACGGCCAGCAGGGAGCTGAGCTTGAACATGGGTGGCGTTACCTCCGAGCGCCCAAACTGACACAGCCCGAAAGCGACTTCAACTATCGGTTGACCCCTAGAAGCTGATAGGATGGCCCCGCGATGTCGAGCCGCAAGAAGATCACCGTCGTCACGCCCTGCTTTAACGAAGTCGAAAACGTCGTGCCGCTCTTCGAGGCGGTCAAAGCCGAATTCGAGAAGAACCTCACGGAGTACGACTTCGAGCACCTTTTCGTCGACAACGCCTCCCGCGACGGCACCCAGGATGCGCTCCGGCTGCTCGCCGCGGCCGATCCACGCGTGAAGGTGATTCTCAATGCCCGCAACTTCGGGCATATCCGGTCGCCCTACTATGGCCTGCTTCAGGCGGACGGAGACGCGGCACTCATGCTGGTCGCCGATTTTCAGGACCCGCCCTCCCTGATCCCGCAGTTCGTCAGGAAGTGGGAAGAGGGCTGGAAAGCCGTAATTGGCGTGAAAACTCAGGCGGATGAGACCTGGCTGATGTTCGCGGTCCGCTCCTTCTACTACAGGCTCGTCACGCGCCTCTCGGAGGTGGATCTGACGAAGAACGCGACGGGCTTCGGCATCTACGACCGCTGGGTGCTCGACCTCTTGCGAAAAATCAGGGAACCCTATCCCTACTTCCGTGGCCTCGTGCCGGAGCTTGGGGTACCCACCTTCAAGATCGAGTATCGGCAGCCCCTCCGGAAGCGCGGCCTCACCAAGAACAACTTCTACACGCTCTACGACATGGCCATGCTCGGCATCACGAATCACTCGAAGGTGCCGCTGCGTATCGCCACGATGGCGGGGTTCCTGATGTCCGGAGTCAGCCTTCTTGTTGCGGTGGGTTATTTTTTGGCGAAGGTCATCTTCTGGGAGGGGTTCACGATCGGCCTCGCCCCGCTCGTCGTCGGTTTCTTCTTCTTCGCCTCGGTCCAGCTTTTCTTCATCGGAATCCTCGGGGAATACATCGGTGCCATTCTCACGCAGGTCAGAGACCGCCCGCTGATCGTCGAGAAGGAACGCATTAACTTCTGAAGTGGAACTCCTTGATTTCAGGGGCACAGTGAGGTGGGATGGGCGCGCCCTACTCATGAAAGAAAAACTCAAAGTCGCGATTCTGGGCAGCGGGAACATCGGCACCGATCTCATGATCAAGGCCCTGCGCTCGCCCCACCTCGAATGCGTGATCTTCATCGGGCGAAACCTGTCGTCCGCCGGAATGCGCAAGGCCCAGAGCATGGGGGTACCCATCTCCGCCGAGAGCATCGGCTACATCGAAAGGAATCCCGGCTGCTGCGACCTCGTCTTCGACGCGACATCGGCCCGCGACCATGAGGCGAACGCGCCGATCCTGACAAAGCTCGGCAAGGTCGTCATCGACCTCACTCCCGCGAAGATCGGCCCGATGTGCGTGCCCGCCGTCAACGTCACGGAGTCGCTGGGCGCCACGAACGTGAACATGGTGACGTGCGGCGGCCAGGCCTCCATCCCGGTGGCCTACGCGCTCGGCCAGACCCAGAAAAATATCGACTACCTCGAGGTGATCTCGAGCATCGCCTCGCGCAGCGCCGGCCCGGCGACGCGAATCAACCTCGACGAGTACATCCACACGACCGAAGACGGAATCCGAAAGTTCTCCGGCGCCAAGCGGACCAAGGCGATCCTGAATCTCAACCCCGCACAGCCCTGCATCAACATGCAGACGACCGTCTTCGCCAAGGTCGACGCCCCCGACCTCGAGAAGCTCAAGCCCGCGCTGGCGGAGATGGTTCGGAAGATCCAGGCGTACGTGCCGGGCTACGAGGTCATCGTCGGGCCGACGGTCGAGAACGGCCGCATCGTGGTGATGGTCCGGGTGCGCGGGCTGGGCGATTACCTTCCCGAATACGCTGGAAACCTCGACATCATCAACTGCGCCGCGATCGCCATGGCCGAGGAATACGCCCGGAACTGGTCCGATCTCTCCGTGGCGCGAGGAGCATCGTCCAATGAAGTCCGTTTTAATCAGTGACCCGACCCTGAGGGACGGGAACCACGCGATCCAGCATCAGCTCACGCCCGAGCAGATCGCGGCCTACTGCCGCGCCGCCGACGCGGCGGGCATTCCGATCGTCGAGGTCGGCCACGGGAACGGCATCGGGGCGTCGTCGCTTCAGCTCGGTGAGTCGCGCACGCCGGACGACGACGCGCTTCGGATCGCGCGCGAGAACCTCAAGTCCTCGAAGCTCGGCGTGCACGTCATCCCCGGCTTTGCCACCATCAAGAAGGATCTGGCGCGGGCCATCGAGCTCGGGGTCGACGTCATTCGAGTCGCCTCGCACTGCACGGAGGCCGACCTCTGCGAGAGGCACATCGCGTTCGCCCGGGAAAAGGGCCGCACCGTCTACGGTGTACTCATGATGTCGCACATGATCTCGCCCGAGCTGCTGGCCGAGCAGGGCAAGAAGATGGAGACCTACGGCGCGGAAGGCCTGATCTTCATGGATTCCTCGGGCCATTACCTGCCCGAAAACGTCGCGGAGCGGGTCCGGGTCCTGAGGCGGGAGCTCTCCGTCCCCATCGGCTTCCACGCTCACAACAACCTCGGTATGGCGATCGCGAACTCGGTCGCAGCCCTCGAGGCGGGGGCCGCGATGCTCGACGGCTGCGCGCGCGGCTTCGGAGCCGGCGCGGGCAACGCGCAGCTCGAGGTTCTGGTGGCGGTGCTTGAGCGAATGGGCTACGCGACCGGCATCGACCTCTACAAGTGCCTCGACGCGGCGGATCTGGCGGAGCGCGAGCTCATGAAGGTCGTCCCGACGATCAAGTCGACGAGCATCGTGAGCGGGCTCTCGGGGGTCTTCTCGGGCTTCATGAAGCCGGTCGACCGGATCGCGAAGCAGTACGCGGTCGATCCCCGTGACATCTTCTTCGAGCTCGGGCGCCGCGGAATCATCGCCGGCCAGGAGGACATCATCCTCGAGGTAGCCCAGGAGCTGGCGCGCAAGAACCCCAAAGGCGCGCCCCTGTGAACACTCGAGCCATCGATCTCGTCCGCGAAGACTGCGCGACCGTACTCCAGTCCCAGGGGCAGCAGCTCTCTCCCCTGCGCGGAGACACGCTGGTCGTCACCGGCGGCACGGGCTTCATGGGAAGCTGGATCGCCGAGATGGTCGCCTGCCTCAACGACCTGCACGGGTTCAACACCCGCCTCCTGCTCATTGCCCGGAGCACTGACCATTTCCGCGCGACCCGGCCTCACCTCGCGAGCCGCCGCGACATCACGCTGGTGAAATCCGATGTCCGCCACACGGTCGAGTTTCCGAAAGAGACAAACTGGCTGATCCACGCGGCCGCCAACCCCGACAGCAGCTTTCACGCGACGAATCCGGTGGAAACGCTCTCGGTCATCGGCGAGGGGACCTCGAGCGTGCTTCGCGCGACCGACCGCTGCGCGAGTCTCAAGATGCTCCTGAACGTGAGCTCGTCGCTGGTCTATGGCGGTCAGCCGCTGGACCTCGAGCGGATGCCGGAGAGCTTCGGCGGCGCGCCCTCTTGCGGGAGCGCCTCGTCGGCCTACGCCGAGGCGAAGCGCTTCGCCGAGACTTTCTGCGCGGCGGCGCGCTCCCAGGCCCGCATTCCCACGCTCACGGCAAGGCCCTTCGCCTTCATCGGGCCCTATCAGTCGATGGACCGGCCCTGGGCGATCAACAGCTTCATCCGCGAGGCGATCCAGGGCGAGGCGATCCGGGTCTCCGGCGACGGCCGAACGGTGCGAAGCTACATGTATCCTGCCGACATGGCCTTCTGGCTGCTTCGGGTGCTTTCCGGCGGTACCGCGGGTCAGATTTTCAACCTCGGCAGCCCGGAGGGAATCCAGCTCGGGGAGCTGGCGACGATGATCTCCGAGCATTTTCAGCCCCGCCCCGAGATCCACCTGAGCACGGCTCCCGGGCATACTCAGCCCAGCCGAATGGTGCCCGACGTCTCCGCCGCCCAGAAGGCGCTCGGTCTGACGCTCAGAATTCCTCTCAAGACGGCGCTCGAGCGGACGATCCACTGGAACCGTCTGGTGCGTACTTGAAGGTCAGCGACGTCGTCGCCGAGGTCCTCGCCGAAAGCGGCATCCGGCACGTCTTCGGCATCATCGGCTCCGGGAACGCGCACATCTTCGACTCGATCCACCGGAAGGGCTTCACCGAGATCGTCTGCGTGCACCACGAGCAGGCGGCGATCATGGCGATGCAGACTTACTTCCGCGTCTCGGGAACAGTCAGCGCCTGCATCCTCACCACCGGCGCGGGCTCCACCAACGGGGTGACGGGCGTCGTGAGCGCCTGGGCGGACTCCATTCCGGGGCTGATCGTCTCGGGTAACGAGAACTCGCGCTTCACGTCCGAGTCAAACCCCCTGCGGATGTGGGGCATCCAGGGCTACGACAGCACCGCGATGGTCAGCCGGGTGACGAAGTACGCCCGCCGCGTGCTCGAGCCCACGCTGATCCGGCTCGAGCTCGACAAGGCGTTCGCCATCGCGCGAACGGGCCGGCCGGGGCCGGTCTGGCTCGACGTCCCGATGAACATCCAGGCCGCGCCCGTCGACCCGGCGGCGCTCGCGCGCTGGGACGGCAGGCTCGAGACCGCCGCTGCCACGGCTTCCCGCGTGGTGACCGATCCCAAACGGGCCGCCGCCGAGGTGCTCGCGAGGCTTCGATCCGCGCAGAGGCCCGTCCTCTGGCTCGGCCACGGCATCCGCCTCGCGGGAGCGACTGAGCGGCTGCAGCCCCTTCTGGAAAGGCTTCGCGTGCCCGCCCTCGTTTCATGGGCCGGAATCGACCTGATCGACTCCGATCACCCGCTCGTCTTCGGCCGGGCGGGCATCTACGGCCAGCGAGCCGCGAACTTCGTGCTGCAAAACTGCGATTTTCTCCTCACGATCGGAACAAGGCTCGCGGTCCCGCAGATCGGCTACGACCTCAGCGAGCTCGCCCGCGCTGCGAAAATCGCGAGCGTCGACATCGACCCGCGCGAGGTCGAGAAGTTCGGGGAGAAGATCGACCTGCCGATCTGCTGCGATGCCGCCGACTTCCTGGCGGCGCTCGGCGCCGAGACGAGCGGCCCCGGGGCTGCAGCCACCGAGAGACCTCAGTGGCTGCGGCAGTGCGAGGACTTCCGCGCCCGCTACCCCTGGGTCGGCCCGGAGCACGCGGACAAGGACGGCTTCATCAACTCCTACCCGTTCATGCGCAAGCTGGAGCGCTTCTTCCGGCCCGACCAGATCGTCGTCACGGACATGGGCACCGCGCTCCTGAGCGGGCACCAGGTCCTGCGCACGAAGAAGGGCCAGCGCCTGATGACGTCGACGGGGCTCGGCGAGATGGGCTTCGGCCTTCCCGCGGCCGTGGGGGCGTCGCTCGGCTCAGGCCGAGGCGACGTGCTCTGCCTGAACTGCGACGGCGGCATGATGATGAACCTGCAGGAGCTCCAGACGATCGCGCACCACCAGCTCCCCATCAAGATCATCGTCTTCAACAACGACGGTTACTTGATGATCAAGCACACGCAGAAGGCGCTCTTCCAGGGCGTCTACGCTGGAACGGACCGGAAGTCGGGAGTCTCGTGCCCCGACTTCTCGAAGCTTGCGACCGCCTTCGGATTTCCCTCGTTCCGAATCCGCGCCTGGGCCGATCTGGATCAGGTCATGCCCAAGGTCCAGGAGCACGCCGGCCCCGTGATCTGCGAGGTCTTCATGCACCCCGAGCAGCTCTTCGTGCCCAAGCTCTCGCTCGCCCCTCAGAAGGACGGCTCGATCGTCTCTCCGCCGCTCGAGGATCTGTCGCCGCTGATTCCCCGCGAGGAGCTGCGGAAGAACATGCTGATCGGCATGCATCCGAAGTCCGAGAAACTCTAGCAGGGAACTCAAGTCCACAAAGTGTGGACTTGAGGTTCGACCAGGGGACGGGTCAGGGGCGAAGTCCACGCTTTGTGGACTTCAGACGTAAGCACACCCTACGCGCTCTTTGGCGAGCGCCGCCAGGACGCTCCGGGGAGTCAACCCACACTGCTCGTGGTGAAACCTGGAGCTGCCGTACCGGTGGCTGGGGTCGTAAGAAGGCGCGAGGACCTCGAAGCTCTCGACCGGTGGAAGCGACCCTCGCAGGGACTCTCCCATCCCGCCTGTGACGTAATGCTCTTCGACTGCGATCACGCGACCCGTGCGGCGCACGCTCGCCACAAGCTCCTCGTCATCGGCCAGATCGAGGGGAAAGCGCGCGATGCCGAAAACGTCGGCCCCGAGGTCCGCGGATCCCGCCGCCTCGAGCGCGGCCAGCACGAGCTGAAGCGCCTGCCCCACGCCGATGACCGTGACCCGCCCACCCT
>CAYJTX010000029.1:11584-13432 GCA_964372615.1 uncultured Bacteriovoracaceae bacterium
TGTTCTGCTCACCGACGCCGGCGTTGAGAAACTGGCGGGGGCGGGAGGCCATGATGCCCTCGAACGCGTTGAATCCCAGATCACCGGTGATCAGGATCGCCGACGGATCTCCCTCCAGCACTCCCCGCATTTCCCGCGCGAAGTCAGCCTTCATGCGACGGCCGGCTCAGGCAGCTCCCGAAGAGCCTGCTCATACTGCTCGGAGCTCATCGTGATGTAGTGCCACTCGACCTTTCCCTCCATGAAGCTCACGCCCTTGCCCTTGACGGTCCGGCAGATCACGCCTCGCGGTTTCGCGCCGGCTTGCGCGGAGGACTGAGCGGGCGCCATCGCCTTCCTGATCTGGTTGAAGTCATGGCCGTCAATCTCGTCGACCTCAAAGCCGAAGGCTCGCCACTTGCCCGCGAGCGGCTCGAGATCGAGCACTTCGCGGGTCGTGCCCAGGCCCTGCAGGCCGTTCGCGTCGATCAGAACCGTGAGATTCGAGAGGCGGTGGTGAGCCGCGAAGAGGGCCGCTTCCCAGACGGACCCCTCATTGCATTCGCCGTCCGAGATCAGGCAGGCGACCCGCGAGTCGACAGGCCGGAGATGGCGGCGCGCGTAGGCCATCCCCACTGCGATCGGAAGGCCGTGCCCGAGGGAGCCCGTCGCGACCGGGATGGCCGCATGGCCCCCGGGCGCGGGATGGGCGGGGAGGAGCGTTCCGTCTCGGTGATAGGTCCCGAGCTCCTGATCGGTGATTTTCCCGAGCGCGTGCAAGGTCGCGTAAAGAGCGGATGCCGCATGCCCCTTGCTGAGAACGAAGAGGTCCTGGGGACGAAGCCAGCCCGAGTGGAGGTAAGCGAGAAGCTCCACGGCCGAAAGCCCGCTTCCGAGATGACAGGACTTGGCCTCAAAGTGCATCCGTAGCAGTTGTCGGCGAATTCTCAGAGCGAGCGTCTCCAGACTCGATCCTCCTCTCCTTAACTGCATCGGCTCGTTTTCAGGACACCTAGAAATTTTCACTTAAAGGGTCCAAATTAAACACTGCGTCAAAGACTCGGCGGACTCTACCCGTCCGGTATCTGAGCTGCTAGGATGCCCGCGCATGGCAAATTCCCCGCAAAACATCCCGGTCTTCATTCTTGCCGGCGGTTTGGGCACCCGCCTTTCCGAGGAAACCCGGCTCCGCCCGAAGCCCATGGTCGAGATCGGCGGAATCCCGATCCTGATCCACCTCATGCGCTACTATCACGGCTTCGGATTCAACGACTTCGTGGTCTGCGCCGGCTACCGCGCGTGGGAGATCAAACAGTTCTTCCTGACCTACAGCTATCGGATGAACGACCTCGAGATCGACACTCGCCACGGCTCCAACGGAAGCCACGGCGCGAAGACGCTGGGTCAGAACCAGCGGGAAGAGCGCTGGCGAGTCCGCGTCATCGACGCCGGCGTCGAGACCCAGACGGGGGGGCGGATCGCCCGGTGCTTTGACGCCGTCGCCGAGAAGCAGGATTTCTCGGAGTTCGCCCTCACCTATGGCGACGGACTCACGGACGCGCACCTGGGTCGGGAGCTCGAGGTCCATCTGGCGCACGGGCGGATCGGGACTGTCCTCGGCGTCCATCCCCGCGCCCGCTTCGGAGAGCTGGACTACGACCCGAACAACCGGGTTCGCGAATTTCTCGAGAAGCCCCAGTCGCGCCAGGGAGTCATCAACGGCGGCTTCTTTCTCTTCAAGCGGGAATTCCGAAAGTACCTGAGCGACGATGAGCGCTGCGTGCTCGAGCTCGAGCCCCTGGCGAAGCTCGCGAAGGACGGCCAGCTCATGATGCATCCCCATTCGGGCTTCTGGCATCCGATGGATAC
>CAYJTX010000029.1:13442-15332 GCA_964372615.1 uncultured Bacteriovoracaceae bacterium
ATCAGGCCGTCAAGCCGGAGGCGAGCGTTACAGTGGCGGAAGCATCGCGAGAAAGAGTCTTCGAAGCCTGCCGGCAGTATTTCAAGGCAGGGTTCCCCACGCCGGAGTTCGTCCCGGGCCAGACCTACATTCCGGTTTCGACTAAAGTCCTCGACGAGGCCGATCTCCTTTCGCTGATCGACGCTTCCCTCGATTTGTGGCTTACCGCAGGCCGGCATGCCCGCGAGTTCGAGACGAAGCTCGGGCCTCTCTTCGGTCGCAAGGCGATCCCGGGCCTCCTGGTTAACAGCGGCTCGAGCGCGAATCTCGTTGCTGTCACGAGCCTGGGAGCCGCGATGCTGCGGGACACGAGGCACCGCCCCCTGGAACCCGGAGACGAGGTGATCACCGCGGCGGCGGGCTTTCCGACCACCGTCAATCCCATCCTCCAGAACGGCTGGGTGCCGGTTTTCGTGGATGTCGACCCCGCGACCCTGGATGTGAGCCCCGAGAAAGTGTTCGAGGCTCGCGGCCCCAAGACCCGGGCGGTCGTGCTCGCGCACACGCTCGGAAACCCCTATCGGGCCGACATGCTCTCGGACTGGTGTAAGAAGGAAGGCCTTTACCTCGTCGAGGACTGCTGCGACGCCCTGGGCGCGACGATCGGCGAAGGCGAGAACCAACGCCCCGTCGGCTCGTGGGGCGACTTCGCGACGGTGAGCTTCTATCCCGCCCACCACATCACCACCGGGGAGGGCGGCGCCGTCATCCCCAGGAACGGCCAATGGAAGAGAATCGCCGAGAGCATCCGCGACTGGGGCCGCGACTGCTGGTGCGAGCCGGGGAAGGACAATACCTGCGGCAAGCGGTTCGCCTGGAAGCTCGGCGACCTGCCGGTCGGCTACGACCACAAGTACACGTACTCGAACATCGGCTACAACCTCAAGATGACCGACATGCAGGCGGCCATCGGGCTCACGCAGCTCGAGAAGCTCCCGCGTTTCGTCGCAGCCCGGCGGGCCAACTGGGAATCCCTGCGCGCGGGCATCCAGGCCTCGCCGCTGCTCCGGGCCCACCTGACTCCCGTTCGACCCACCGAGGGCACCCGCCCGAGCTGGTTCGGCTTCGCGATGATCTGCGGGCAGGCGCTCGACCGGAACAAGCTCACGTTCTTCCTCGAGGAGCACAAGGTCGGAACCCGGCTGCTCTTCGGGGGCAACCTCGTCCGCCAGCCGGCCTACCGCGACCTTCCTCACCGGGTCGTAGGCGACCTCTCGGGCAGCGACGTCATCATGCGAAGCGTCTTCTGGATCGGGGTCCACCCCGCGCTCGACTCGCGCCGGATCGCGTACATGCTCGAGCAGCTCGAGGCCGGAGTGCGTGTGCAGGTCGGCTAGGCCGCCCTTTCGCCGGGCGCCTTCGCTGTCTCCGGCGCGGCTTTCACTGGCTGTTTAGTGAATCGATTCTCCCGGATCAGGAGGTAGAAAAGTGTACGGATCACCGAGATCACGTTGCCGGGATAGAATGCCTTGCTGCTCCCCTTCTCTCGCACCAGCGTGACCAGCGCGACGTCGCAGAAGGTGCGCCCCCGATTCAGGAGCGTCACCAGAATCTGCGCGGCATAGGCGTAGCCCGGGGTGATCGACAGGCCCTTCAGATCCGCGGTCGGATAGACGTTGTTGCCGTTGTAATACTTCATGCGCTGGCCCGCGATCAGGTTCACCAGCCGGACGAAGGTCCAGGAGATGACTCTCCTCAGGAGGGAGTTCGAGTGGATATTCGGATAGTAGGGGGCGATGAGATCCGTCTGGCCGATTCGCGCGAAGATCGCCTTCACCTGCTCGCTGTCCACGCTGTTGTCACCGCAGAGCATGATGCAGTTCTTCATCTGCGCGGCGTGGATCCCAGCCA
>CAYJTX010000030.1:0-5120 GCA_964372615.1 uncultured Bacteriovoracaceae bacterium
GTCCAGTGGAAGTGACTCTCGCTCCAGCCCAGTCGAGGGAAGGGCGCGTGCGGGCGCGCCGTTCCGGGTTGCCCCCTCTCCGATCCCTCGGGCTCTTCTCGGCAGGCCTGCCAGGACGCTCGCGAACGGCCGAAGGACCTGAGCGGGTGGACGGCTACGAAATCGCACGCACGATGAGCCCGGAAACCGATGCTCGCCTGAGCGGCCCCCTCCTCGTCCTTCACGAGAGAATCAGCCGGATCCTCCGATACCCCGCCGAGCTCGTCGACCGAGGCAGATACGGCACCGTCGTCGCCCAGTTCGACGTCTCGGCCCGAGGACAGTTCCTGGGCCCTTCCTGCTTCCCCAGCCCGTGCTCAGACTCGTGGCGGTCTTCGTCTATGACATCGTCAGCCGCACGGTGGAGCTGGCGGCCATCGGCCCGGCGAAGGTCCTTTGGCTCGCGCAAGAAGGAAGAAGATCCGCTCGAGCGTTACCGACGCGACCCGGACTGGTGACAGGCCTATGCCAGTCCTCGTCTCCGGCCCGCCTTGAGAAGCCATGTCTTGGGCACGCTCAGCGCTTCATCGAGCCAAGCTCGGACGGAGTCCTCCGACCAGCCTGTCGAAGCGAGCCTCGGGCGCTCACCCAGCAGCGCGGTCGGGTGCTCGAGCTTGAGAATCGAGGAAAAGGGGTCGAAGCGGACTTCGAATCGTCCACGCCCTGCGTGCCTCGCCGCGTTCGTGAGCACGTAGGCGAGCGCGTTTCGAGTCTCTCGCGGCGTCGTGAGCTCCCGCACGTGGTAGCGCTCGCGAAAGGCCGCTCCGCTCTCGCCGGTGCGATGGTTCATACGTCGCGCAAGCGCGATCTCAAGGCTCTGAATCTGGCGCCCCAGAGCAGCCCCTCTCGGAGGTTCCACGATCAGGTGCACATGGTTCGAAAGGACGGCGAAGTGGGCGATCGCAAGCCCCTTTCGGCGTGCGGTGCGAATCGCGTCCTTCACGCTGGGGAAGATCGGCCTGCTCTTGAGGCTAGGGAGCCCATCGCGCAGGCGAATGGTCACGTGCACCGGGCACCTGCCGCTGAAACGCGCGCGGCGCACATGTGCCTGCAGGCCCGAGAGATTCGGCCGACCGGCGCCGGGGCGGCTGCCCCCGTGCCTGCCCCGCGACTTCGGGTGGCGCGGAAGTTTTCGGATCGGGAAGGAAAGCTGGGATGTGTCAGACCGCCGCTGTGCCATCGCGGGTTTGTACCCAGGTGCCTCGCATGAGTCAACTTGATTTAGCAGATATTTAGAAGCTCACTCTGCCGGGTGCACCGCCAGCGGGCCTTCATACCAGAGAGACCGGGACTCCGCGGTCGTTCGGGGGGCCCTTGGGCTGGGCGGGCCACTGCTCGAGAGTGCACGGCTCATCGTCGAAGGGACTCGCGGCCTGGTCAGGCGACGAACTCCTGGCCGGTGCGCTCTGCGCCCAGCCGCCCCTACTCCACAAGTTCGCCCGTCATTACCAACCTGGGTGGCCCACCGGGCCTGGAAAAATCGCAGAGCCCAGGTGGAACATTTCGTGCTCAGACGGCCTCGGGTCCTGTCTTCTTCGGTGTGTGGGAGACTCAGAATGTTGAATTTTGCGCGCGATCGGCTGTTTCAGCTCACTTCAGGAATTCTAGGAATCGTTACTACGGCGGCAATGGTCGCAAGCTGCGCCAAGGGACTGCCGAAGGCGAGCAACGTCCCGGCAAGCGGCGAAGAAGCGCAGTCCGCCCTCGACGGCAGGCTTCGGAAGACCGAGGAGATCCGCGTGCGGATCCAGCGGGTCTCCGACGCCCTTCGGCCCGTTGAAGACGTGCTCCGCGATATCAGCGACGCGGTCGACGTCCGGATCGACGGCGAACGGGGGATTCGCGTCCGAACGTTTCTACAAAAGCTCCAAGACCTGCTGCGTGAGGCCACCCGAGGCGTGCTCGACCATCGCCCGGACGGAAGCTGGGTTCTGGAGAGACCGATTCATTGCGGCGAAGAGCGGGGCCTTCTTCGGCTCGAGAGCCGGAGGGCGGAAGGTCATGAGTCCGCAGTCCTGTCAGCGATGGGCTGCGGCGTGACTTCCCGGACCGGCGCGCTCACCGAGGTCGCGGAAGTCTCCTACGATTCCGAAAGCGACCGGATCGAGCTCAGGCTCCATGCCTCCCGCCTGGAGACCGCGCTCAACCTCGAGACTCGCGACGGAACCTGCCGACTTGAGATCGCTGGCAAGAACTCCCAGCTCCACTGCGACCCGTTCACGGCTGGAAGCGTCCGATTCTCTCGCCTCGAAGCGGTGGAGACGGACGGCCGCCTCGAAGCCCACGTCTTCGCCTGGCTGCAGTACCGTCTGCAGGGCGAAGAATCCCAGCGCTTCGCGTCCCTGACCTTCGACCGGGCCGAGGGCGGGCGCCCCACTCTCGACATCCGCACGTGCCTGGACGCGATCGAGTAAGCGATCCATGGAACGCCCTCGCTTCAGCTTGCGCGCGCGCCTGAGGCTCGACCGCACGCGAGCCTCCCGGCTCGACCTCGCGCTCTGGCTCGCCCTGGCGACTGCCCTGCCGGCCTGCGGCCCGGGCTCACGCGCCACGGCCCCCCCCGACCCGCCTCTCACCGAGGCCTATGCGCTCATGGATCAGGGGGAGAACGCGAAGGCGATCCTCCTGCTGGAAAACGAGCTTCGGAACGGATCGGCCACCGACGAGGCCCGCCTGATGCTCGCCTCCGCCTACCTTGGAGCGGCGGGGGTCGACCTTTACGCGCTCTATGACACGTTCCAGGACGTCCTCTTCGCCCGCCCCTTGGAGGAGAGCCTTCTCTCGCCGACCCCGGCTGAGGAAGCCGCGCCGCCCCCGCCTGCAGGGACGGACGACGACCTCAGTCCAAAGGACGCTCCCCTCCGGGAGCTGATCGGGCGGCTGGACCGGTCCTTGAGTCTTCTGCGCCGGATCTTGGTTTTCCTCAGCCGCTTTCCTCAGATTCCTCACGAGAAGTGGGGCCTTCTGCACCGGGCGCTCGATGAGCTGCACCAGGTCGGAGCTCCGAGCAAGGACCTGCTCCTCTATCGGGTCTTCATCCGAGTGGTCATCCTCAAGACGTTCCTGGAGGAAGGGCTCATCGGCGATCCGAGCGTCGGCACCCGCGCCTGGGCCTGCGGCATCCGCCTCTCGCGGCTCGAGGAGGATCTCGGGTGGATGGCGCGCGAGATGGACCTGGCGCTCTCGGACTTCCAGTCGGTCTATCCCCGGCGGGCGTCGTCCCTCCAGAAGGTGCATGCGGCGGTGAGCGCCCTAGAGGCAAACCTCGAGGCCCGAGACGGGCCCGCCCGCCTTCCGGGAGAGGGAGTCGCGCGACTCACGCTCGAGGAAAGGCTCCAGGAGGCGCTTCGATGCGAGCGCTGACGCTTTCGGCCCTGGCCGCGTTCTCGCTGGCTGCCCTCGCGCCCGGACCGGCAGCCGCCGCCGTCGGCGAGTCGGCGTTCACCCGCATTCCCTCTCGCTTTCATTCGCTCGACCTGACGGCGGGCTCACGCGCGCTGGGAGAGACTTGCCACTCGCGCGCCCTGATGCCCGACGGGACAGCCTGCAGCCCCGCCTATCTGCCGGAAGTCCGCGAGGGAACGCTGCTCGCGCGCCTCTACCTCGGCAACGGCTACGCCGCCGCGTCGACGGCCAATCGTTTTCTCTTCGAGCCGATCTCGAAGGAGTTTCTGCAGGATCTCTTCCGGCGCCAGAACGTGACGGGCCTCGAGGCGCACGCCGGCCTGGCGTTCACCGGCCCCGGCTTCACGGTCTCGTTCTCGCCCTATCGGGTGCAGTACGTGTCGGAGGTCCACAATCCCAACTTCCCGGTGATCGCGCTTCACGCAGCGGTCGAGCGCTCGCTCGGAGTGGGAGGCGGCTGGCGCGTGGGCCGCGATTTCTCGGTCGGCGTGCGCGGGCGCCTCCTCGAACGCCACTTCGTCCACTCCAGCTTCTCGCTCTTTCAAGCGCTGGCGGAGGAGCCCCGCTCGCTGCTTCCCGTTCGAGTCCAGCGCGCGGCGCTCGTCGAGCCCGCCTTCGCCTGGGTGCCTCGGAAGCTCGCCTGGCGCCCCCGGCTGAGCCTGATGGCCACGAACCTGGGCCCGGTCTGGCGCGATGGCCCCCCGGAAACCGAGCCCGCGCTCTACCCATCGCGGCCGGACCTGGCCTTCGGCGCCGGGCTCGAGCCACCCGTCGGATTCGGGGATCTTCGCGTCGGAGTCGACCTCGTCGAGCTTCTCCATGCGGGCCAGGGCCTCTCCTCTCGGCTCAGGCTCGGAGCCTCGTATCGATTCGGCATCCTCGAGGCCATGACCGGGTGGAACGCGACCTCGACCGCCGCCGGCGTTCAGTTCGCGCTCGGGGTGGCCCAGGTCGGGATCGTCTATGAGCTCGTCCGGTCGGACGGAAGCGCGGGAGGCTTCGGTGAGAAAATCGCCACCGAGCTCGCCATCCGGCTGTAGCGGCCCGTGGATCGCCGCGCTTGCGTACGCGCTGCTCGCGCCTCTCGGAGCGTCGGGCGCCACGCTTCCGACCGAGCGCTCGGCCGGGTCGTTGCTCGAGTCCAAGGCCGACGCCATCGCGAGCCAGGACCGGAGCAACGGCTGGGCCTACGTCATCAGCGGCGGCGTGACGCTCGCCGTATCCATCCCCGGCTTCTACCTCTCCGAGGACCTGTTCGCGCGTGCGGTCTACAGCGTCGGCCAGACGCTCGGAGTCGCGGCCGTAGGCTACGGATCCTACCTCGTCCTCGTGGACAACGACGCCACGCGCTTTCGCCGCATCGTCTCGGGCGTCGAGGGCCTTTCGCCTGAGCAGCGCAACGCTCTAGCGAGGGGGTTCTTGCGCGAAAGTGCCGATCGGGCCCGATCCGTGCGGAAGATCCGCGTGATCACGCACGGACTCACGGCCGGGCTGAACTTCCTCAACGGCGCGACCACCTCGCATCGCGAGCTGAAGACCGCGCTCTTTTTTCTCGGCGGGATCAACACGCTCGCCGCTCTGAGCTTCGGGCTGACACGGTCCGAAGAGGAGAAGCTCGTCGAAACCTGGTCCATCACGGGCGGGCCGCTGTCGGGCGGCGGGGCCGCTCTCGCCCT
>CAYJTX010000030.1:5130-15286 GCA_964372615.1 uncultured Bacteriovoracaceae bacterium
TGCGCGAGGCCACCCGAGGCGGGGTCGACCATCGCCCGGACGGAAGCGCGGGAGGCTTCGGTGAAAAAATCGCCGCCGCGCTCGCCCTGCGGCTGAGCTGGTAAGCAGGCTCAGCGCCCGCCCCCGAACGCCCCGTGCAGCTCGAGCTCGTGGCGCGGCAGCGTGCCGCCCGAGAGCGCGCACATCCGGTCGTCGGGGTCGAGCGAGTAGAAGACGAACTGCTCGCTCCCGGGCTCCCAGAACTCGACGTAGCAGTCGGGGAAGCCGATCACGTGCCCGAACTCATGGGTCATCGTGACCTGGGTCTGCTCCTGCCAGCGGGCGACGTTTGAATCCATCACGATGACGTCGCCCCCGACGGCGTTCACGTGCGGAAGGGCTCCCGCTCTCCACTCGACCCGCACGACGCCGCGAGCGGTGCTCTCGGTGCCCGCTGAAAGCCGCAGGCGCACGGAGCCTGGGAACAGGAACCCGTCGTCGATCTTCGCCTGGATCCAGGTCATGAGATCGGCCGCGATGCCGCTCGACTTGAATTCCACTCGGAGCTCACCCGCGACTGTCGAGACACTCACGCCCGGATGGGGCGCGACGATCGTGAAGAGCCGCTCATAGGCCCTCGTGCCGGCCGCTACCGCGACCGCGAGAAGGTCCCGCGCCTGCGCGGGCGTCGCGGAGCCGTCGAGCAGCTCGACCCGCCGCGCGTCGCAGCCGGAAACGCCGCCCACCGGACAGGCCGGCGTCACGCGATCCAGCCAGGCCACGCGGGCCGAGGACGCAAGCCGGTTCCAGTCGGCCGCATCGGCCTCGAGTGCGACGCGGTCGGCGCGAAGCCGCAGGTAGGGTCTGTAATCGCGAGAGAGCGCGTCGAGCGCGAAGCGCCAGTCGTAGAGCGCGAGGTAGCGCGCGGCGCGCGAGTACGCCCGGTTCACCTCACGCAGCGACTCGGCGACCTGGGCGATCGTGAGGCCGGTCGGTACTTCTGCGGGCAGCTCGGTGTCTGAACGGATGACGGCCGCCACGGCCTCGGGCGCCTTCGCGAGCGCTTCGTCGTAGGCCCGCGGGATCGACTGGGCGCCGTAGGTCGAGGGCGCCTCAGGAGTCGGCTCGTGGCCGATCCGGTCCGCGCGCCGCCAGAGCTGCTCGCGGCGGTCTTCCGGAACCCGCCGCTGAAGCGCATCCATCCACAGCGCCGCGCGCGCGCCCTGGCGTACGATCTCAGCGAGCCGCTCGCCTCCTGGAACCGAAGGTGCCCGAAGCTTCGCTTCCTCCACTGACATCACAAAGGAGAGATCGACGCCCGGAACTCCACTTCCGCCCGAGTAAGCCCCAGGATCGACGAGCAGGCTCGGCCCCGGATCCCGCGCGCAGCCCGTCGCGGCGCCCAGTCGAACGGCCACTCCGGCAAGCCATCGGCTCCACGTCGTTTTCATGCCCACTTCCTCCTGGCCCGGTCGTCCGGTTCCGGCCTCACACTGCACCCGGCCATACCGTGGGTGCGCTCGACTTGTCCACTTGAGGGACGGGATTCTCGGGGTTAGAACTTCAGGGGTAACCCTCGAATGCACCGGAGGAATTTCCAGACCATGACTCCGAATCCAATGCCCTTGGGCGCCCCCGAAGTCACCGACCGGCTCAAGCGCTTACCCGGCTGGGCGCTCGACCCCCAGGGAGGCAAGAGCGGCGAAATCACGCGAACCCTCGAGTTCCCGACCTTCCCCCGAGCGCTGGTTTTCGTCGGCGCGGTCGGACACCTCGCTGAGGCCTATGACCACCACCCGGACATCCTCGTCCAGTACCGGAAGGTGACTCTTCGTCTCTGCACCCACTCGGCCGGGGGCCTGACGGAGCTCGACTTTCGCCTGGCCGACCGGATCAACGCGCTCGCGGCCGAGGGAATGTGACGCAAGCGCCCCGCAACTACAAGTACCTCGACCTCATCACTGCGGCGTTCGTCACGATCCTGCTGTGCTCGAACCTGATCGGCGCGGGGAAGATCTGCACGGTCGCGGGCTTCACCTTCGGCGCGGGCGTTCTCTTTTTCCCGATCAGCTACGGCTTCGGCGACATCCTGACCGAGGTCTACGGCTACGCGCGCGCGCGCAGGGTCGTCTGGGCCGGTTTCGGGGCGATGATCTTCGCGTCGGGCATGAGCGCGGCCATCGTCGCGTTTCCGCCGGCCGAGGGCTGGCCGCACCAGGAGGCCTACCTGACCGTCTTCGGGCTCACGCCTCGGATCGCGGCCGCTTCACTTTTTGCATTCTGGATGGGTGAGTTCGCCAACTCCTACGTGCTCGCGGTCCTCAAGATCCGCACCGCGGGGAAGATGCTCTGGCTCCGCACGATCGGCTCGACCATCGTCGGCGAAGGAGTGGACTCGCTCGTTTTCTACCCCTTGGCGTTCATCGGTTTCTGGACGACGGAGCAGGTTTTCCAGGTCGCGCTCTCGAACTACCTCATCAAGGTGGGCTGGGAGACGGTGCTCACCCCCGTCACGTACAAGATCGTCGGCGCGCTCAAGCGCGCCGAGAACGAGGACTACTACGACCGTGGAACGAACTTCACGCCGTTCTCACTCGAGGCATAGCGGACCGATCCTGGTCACCGGCGCCGCCGGCTTCATCGGCGCGCGGTTCGTCGAGCACTGCGGAAGGGCGGGGATTCCGGTCGTAGCCGTGGACTCGAAGCCTCACTTCTCGGAGCGCCCCGAGCACGCGGGCCTCGACTTCGGCAAGATCGTCGATCGGGAGGCCCTCTTCGAGTGGCTGCCGTCGGCGCCGAAGCCTCGGGCCGTCGTGCACATGGGCGCCTGCTCGCGGACGACGGAGCTCGACGAAGCCTTTCTCAGGCGCGTGAACGTCGAGTATTCGCAGAAGGTTTGGGCCTACTGCGCCTCTGCCGGCGTCCCGCTTGTCTACGCCAGCAGCGGAGCGACCTATGGGGACGGCGCCCAGGGTTACGCCGACGACGAGACCGCGATGCCCGGGCTCAGGCCGCTCAATCCCTACGGCGCCTCGAAGCTCACCTTCGACCTCTGGGCCCTGGAGCAGGAGCGCCGCGGGATCGCCCCGCCCTCCTGGGCAGGCTTCAAGTTCTTCAACGTCTACGGCTTCGGCGAGCGCCACAAGGGGCCGATGGCGAGCCTGGTGCTTCACGGACACGATCAGATCCAAGAGCGGGGGAGCCTACGGCTCTTCCGCAGCCACAAGACCGGAGTCGCCGACGGCCAGCAGTCGCGCGATTTCATCTTCGTGGATGACGCGATCGACGTCATGCGCTTCGCGCTCGAGAAACCGATCCGTCGCGGGATCTTCAACCTGGGGACCGGCCGATCCCGACCGTTCGTCGACCTCGCGCGTTCGGTTTTCGCGGCGATGAAAAGACCCGAGCGCATCGAGTTCATCGACACGCCCGAGGCCCTGCGCCCTCGTTATCAGTATTTTACCGAGGCGAAGATGGACCGGCTCAGAGCCGAGGGTTACGCCCAGCCCTTCACGACGCTCGAGACGGGTGTCAGCCGCTACGTCCAACGGCTCCTCTTACAGCCCGGCCGGTGACCGATCGAAGTCCCGCCTGCTCACGGCTGGCCCGCTGAGGCGACGCGCCTGGCCGGCCCATTCCGGCCGCGCTCCGCTCCTGGCGCCCGCTTCCGCGTAGCACTGGTCGCGCTCCCACAAGATGCCGTCGACCGCCAGGCTCGTCATGTCGAAGTCGAAGTCCAGCGCATCGAGCTCGCTCGAGATTCGAGCGAGGCCGATCAGGTCCCGCCGCTGCCCGGCCACCTGCCGCCCCGTGACCAGCAGCTCTCGCTCGAGCCGCTGAACGCGCCGCTGAGTCTGCAGCTCGCGAAGCTCCGGTTCGCGAAGATCGCCGCAGCCAGCCCACGCCGAAACCGGCTCCATCACTCCTGCAAGGCTGCCCGCTACCGCGAGCGCCTTCCACTTCTGGCCTCTCGCATCCATAGCTCTTATTTTCGCTCCAAAGAGCCGCCTCCGCCACTGTGTCTCTGGCGCCTAAACCCGGGCGCATGAAAACGGACTGGGGCCGCGCGTGTCCACGCGGCCCCAGTCCATCATCTTCGCGTGATCTCAAAGACTCTCGTTGCGAAAGACCTTCCAGACTTCATTGGCATAGACGACCGGGTGGTTCTTCCCGTTGGCATACTGGTGCCCGAGATCGTCGATTACGTGGACATCCAGCCGCCCGCCGTAGGGCCCCTGGTCGTAAATGAACTGGCCGACGGTCTTGCCTGAGACCCCGAGCCGGCTATAGCGGAAGATGGCCTCCAGCCCCTGCATCACCCGGAATTTGCCCACGAGTCCGTCACTGATCTCGGGCACGTTCATGAGCTCGGGCCCCAGGGCCAGCTCGATGACGCCGAGGCTGAGAGCCCCAGTGACCTTTTCATCGCTGCTGCCGATCGAGTAGATCACGCGGATGTCCGGGCGAGCCGTGAGGAACGGCGGCAGGAAGGCTACGCCCGCCGCTGCGTGAATCGCCGCGAAGCGATCAGACCTCTCCTGCACGAGCCTCGAGACGAAGCCGCCTCCGTTGGAGAAGCCCGAAGCGTAGATGCGCCTTGCATCCACGCGGTGCTTCCGAAGCAGGTCGTCGATCATCATGTCCACGAAGGCCACGTCGTCGGCGAGCTCGTGATCCACGAGCTTCCGCTGCTCGGGCGAAAGAGCCGCGATTTCCTCGGGCGAGCACAGCGGCATCACCGCCGGGTCACCGAGCTTGCCGGCGGCCCACTTCGTCGTCACCATCGTCTCGCCCGCGTCGTCGAAGTCGCCGTCGCCGTTTTCGTCTTCCTTCAGGCAATAAGTGAGAGAGGACGGAAATACCGCGATAAAGCCCTCGGCGTCCGCCTTTTCCTTCCAGCCTGAGATATTGTAGAACTTCTCCCCGGTCCCGCTCGTACCGTGGAACATGAAAACCGCGGCCGGGTTCCGCATCTCGAGGGCCCGACGGGGCACGTGAACGATGTACTCCCGCTTCAGTCCGTCGACCTTCTTCCTTTCGATCGACGTGCCTGGCGCGAGCTGGCCCTGTTCCGGCCCCTTGACCGCGACTTCGACCTGAACCTTGCATCCGGCTCCGCAGAGTGCAAACGCGACCATGACAGCGGCCTGAGCCGCCCTTGGGTGAGTCATTGATTCTCCTCAGATTGTGTTGAGTTCCGGAAGGGCGCAACCGGATCGGCGTCCCTCCGAAGTAACGAACGGCTCGTCGCCTGGAAAGTCGCGCCTGCCCCTCGAGCAGGCCCAGATTGGATCGATTTCAGTCAGTTACAGCGTCTCACCTTGCTAGCCCACCAGATCGTCCGCCGTCAGCTCCGTGGCAGCCCGCTCGCTCTCCCACTCGAGCAGGCCGAGCTCGGCATAGTAGGGCCGAACTCGGTCGCTCAGCAGATGGATCTTCTTCAGATTCGGGATGAGCCGCCGGAACATCTTGTTGCGGAAGATCTCCATGAAACGGGACTGGAGAATGAACCGGTTCCACTCCCGGCGGCTCATGATGTGTCCGTAGTACTCGTCGTAGAACTCGTGCGCGAGAAACCGGTTGCGCATCATGACCGAAACCTCGAAGGCCCAGTCCTCGCGTTCCCTCAGGTCTCGTGGTGAGAGGTGCCTGCCGTAGTGTTCTCTGAGAGCGACGACACCGAAGTGGACATGCCTGCCCTCATCGATGATCACGTACCTGAGCAGGTCCCGCAGCAGCGGTTCTCGGCTCGAGTCCCGGAGCGTCCCGAACGCCCCGAGCGCCAGGCCCTCGACCAGGATCTGCATGCCCAGGAACTTGATGTCCCACCGCGAATCCGTCATGAGCGCGTCAATGATGACGTAGAGGTTGTCGTTGATCTCGTAGAGCTTGCCGAGCTTCTCGGTGAGATACCGATGAAAGACCTCGACGTGCCGGCCCTCGTCTACGACCTGGGTGGAGCCATAGAGCTTGGCATCCATCGAGTCGACCGCCTCGGTGATCTGACAGGCGGCCTGCAGCGCCCCCTGCTCCCCATGGAGAAACTGGCTGAGCATCCAGGCGACGAGCGCCGCCTTCTGTCCGAGCTTCTCCCTTTCCGGTAGCGACCGCCACTGCTTGAGCTCATGCAGCGGCAGGACGTTATCCAGGATGATCTCGTGCTCCGCGGACTCCGGATCGACGTTCGTCGCCCACGGAAGGGCGGTGGCGGCGTCCCACTGGGCGCGCTTGGCGGCTGCGTAGAGCTTGGCCAGCTCCCCCCCCTCCCGGTCGTAACTCCAGTTGAACCTGGCCACGTGACTTGCTTGCATACCGGTCACCGGCGCCGACTTCCCCTTTTGCAGCAGGTAGCCCCGGAGCGCGGGCGCCAGGAGCGCCAGGAGCGCGTGACCGTCGCGGCCCCGAACGAGGCCGACTCCCTCGCTCACGGTCTCGGCCAGATTTGTAGCGAATTTCATGCGAAACCTTCTTCCTTTTTCAAGAATAACGTCGTCGCGAGATGCCACGTGTGGTCTGCGTCTCCCCAGACCCAGCGAGCGACGGACGAACCGGCGGCGACCTTGACGAGCGCCGCGCTCGCGACCATGAGCAGCGCCTGGCGCGCGGCCTGAGGCACTCGAAGCTCGGGCCTGAGCGCTCTCCCGCCATCGGCGAGCGTGAACTTCTCCACCCGCCGGAGCAGCGTCAGGATCTCGGCCATGACCAGCCGATAGCCGAAGCCTCCCGTGCTCCCGGACATCAGCTCTCTCAGGATGATCTGCGCCAGCGCCGGGCGCGTCTCCAGAAAGAGCAGGAACTGATTCACGATGACATCGAGGCGTCGAACGAAGCCACCTGGATTCTTCATCGCGGCGAGCAGGTGGTCTCGAAGGTCCCTGAAGGCCCGCTTGACGACCTGCCGGTACAGCTCGTCCTTGCTTTCGAAGTGGTAAAGGAGCGACGGCCGGCTGATCCCGGCATCCGCCGCGATGTCTTCCAGTCGAACGCGATCGAATCCTCCCTCGCCGAACTTCGCCTCTCCGGCGCGAAGGAGTTTCTCCACGGTCTTTCTGTCTTCAGTAGCCCCACGAGGTCGAGCCATGATTGTAGTTTATCTACTAACAAGTAGATATGTCAATCCACTGGAATTTCAACGGCCTTGGCCCACTCGAAGTGGACGGACACCCAGGGGGCCCTCATACTGAAGGCATGCTCCAAAACGTCAGCTGGAAGGCATTGCGCAAGGAACCGGCGTGGTTAGCGGGAGCCGTGGTGATCGCGATCGCGCTGGTCATGGGCGTCTCCCGGGGCATCTGCGCCATTCGGGCGAAGCGAGCGCTCGCGCTGGCGGAGACTCAGCTTCAGAAGGGCTTCGGGGCATTGGCCGCCGAAACCGCGGATCGATACCGGGAACAGCTCAGCCGCCAGGAGAAGGGGTGCCAGGTCCTTTGCGCCGCCTATTTCGACGCCAGGCGAACGGACCGGCTCGAGTGGATGGCGCAGGCCTGCATTGAGAATGGAGTGGAGCTCCCGGACGTCTATGTCGCGCTCGCAGCGGCTCGGGAGCTGACGGGAAGGGACAACGACGCGATCGCGATTCTGAATTCCGCGGCCACGAAATTCGAAAAGTCTCCCGACCCCTTCTATCGGCTGGCGCAGATTTTCCGGCGCCTGAAGCGCAATGATGCCGCAGCCGCCGGATTCACCGAGGCGATGAAGCGCGCCCCTGACAACGGACAGCTCGCGCTCGAGGCGATGGACTTCCTGGTTTCCCTGGACAAGTGGGCTGACGCCAAGCAGATCGCCGATCGGATCCGAGGAGCGAAAACCGATAATGCGACGGTCAAGCTCCTGCTCGCGCGGGTCTACAAGCGCACGGGTGACCCGACATCGGCTGAGGCGCTTGCGAACGAAGCTAGGGCGCTTTTGAGCGCCAAGCCCGACCAGAAGGAGGCGCTGGAGCGCGCTTTCGCCGATGTCCTGGGAGGTTCCGGGTCGGCGGCGGGCGGGCCGGCAGCCCCTCCCGGCCAGGGAGGCGCCCCGCCGGGAGCTCCGCGTGAAGCACCTCCCATTTCTCGTGAGATGCCGCCCCCGATGCCACCGCCCGCGGGCCAGCCCCCGCCTCCCGCGGCCCATTAGGCCGGGCACCACCCGGAACGCTTGATCATTCGTGGCATTTTCTATATTCCCGCCTTGAACGGGCATGTGCCGAAGTACATGCGCCCGCGTAGAACCCTTTGTCGAGCCGAGAGGCTCGCGTGGGAGCGAGCCTCTCGGCTCGCAATTTGAGGAGCAAGTCATGGCGAACACTCGTCAGTCCGGCAAGAGAGCGCGTCAGGCGCTCAAGCGCCAGTCCAAGAACCAAACCGTCCGCAGCGCCACCCAAACAGCGCTTCGCGGCGTGCTGGCCGCCGTCAAGTCCAAGGACCTGGCGAAGGCGAAGGCCGCCTACACGCTGGCCGTGCGCGCGCTGAGCAAGGCGGCAAGCCGGGGAGCGATCCCACCCGCCCGCGCTGCCCGGAAGGTCAGCCGCCTCACCTCCCTGGTGAAGAAGGCGCTTCCCGACGTGTTCGGCACCCGCCGCTAGCTCATCGCAAGCGTCGACCAGAGGCCTATGCCGAGCTTCGGCGTCTGCTTGACTGAGAAATCCAGCTCGTGAAGGCGGCGCTGGAGCGCGAGGGTATCGCCCAAGCTCCAGGTTCGAGCCCACCGCGCGAGCCGTTCCTGCGCGAACGGGTTGAGTCTCAGCTCACGTACGGTGACCCGGCCGGAAGCGAGGAGCGCGAGGTTTCTCACGTACCACCCCAGCAGGCCGAGGAGAGGCAGCGCGACCTCGGGGGAGTCGGCAAAAGCGGCGGCCGCCGCGAGCGCCTTGGGGCGATCCCGGCAAAAGAGCGCCTCCAGAAAGATCTCGGTGCTGTCTCGAATCGCTCCGACTCCTGCGACGAGCACTTCGACGTCGCCTCCAGCGACCTCAAGCTTGGCGAGCTCCTGATCGACACGATCCAGGCTCCAGGGGTCCAGCGAACGAAGCCCCGTCACGACAGCGGAATCAAGCGCGAGACCCCGTCGCTTCGCCAGGTATCCCACCCATGCCTCCCGGTCGACGTCGGCGATCTCGTCGCATGAAACGACCGCGGCCCGCTCGAGCAGTACCTTCGAGAACTTTCGCCTGCCGTCGAGGTCCTTCGCGAGGAGCACGCAGACCCCGTCGACCTCTGCCCTGGGCCGGGCTTCAAAGGGGGCAGTCCCCATCAGATCGGCCAGGACCTCAGCGCCCTTCAGCGCGTGCGCGTCCCGAACCACCACGAAGCGCGTCCCTCCGGCCAGGCTCAGGCTTCGCACGGCATCGACCACGGCCATACCGTCGGTCTCCCCGCCGTCGATCGTCTCGCACGAGAGCGATGACGAAGACGTCGCCGTGATCCTCTTGACGAGCTCGCGGGCCTTCATTCGCTCGGCTCCGTAAATGAAATAAACGGGCCGGAGCTTACCGGCTTCCAGCTCCTTCTGAACCTGTTTTGGCTCGAGTCGCGGCAAGTCCTTCCCCTCTCGATTCAGAAGACGGCCAGAAGCGACTCGTGGAGGTCGCTTGCGATGCTCTCCGCCAGATCGAAAAGCGCGCGGTCGAACTCGCTGTCGTTGATCAGGGGCGAAGTCGTCCCGAACGCCCCGATCTGGTTATTACCCGGAAACGATTTGGAGCGCGAGAAGCCCGCGGCCCAAACCCGCGACTCCCCTTTCGCCGCCGACGCTCTGCGCCCGAGCGAGAAGGAACACGAGAGACTGGCCGTGTACTGGCTGGCAACGGCGGTGTCTGGCTGCCCTCGACCGACCGGAAAGAGCTTGTCCGCCGTCGTCGACGCCGACGGTCCGTAATCCGCGGAGCCGACCGTGCCGCTCAGAACGGCCTCGGCCTCCTCAGGGCGAGAGACGAGCTTGAGCCTCCCGTGGGTCGTGATGCGCTTCACGACCTGGTTGAAAAGAAGGTTCTCCACCCCTGCTTTGAACGAGTCGTTCGCGACCGGCGCTACGTAGACTCTCTCGATCCCGTACTTCTCCTTGAGCGGATTGCGGCTGCTCTGGAAGCCGTAGCCGCACCCGGCCATTCCTCCCAATGCGCCGAGCATACACCCGAAAAGAAATCTGCCCATCAAGTAAACAGCGGCCGTTGTCGGCCGAAGCTCCTTACAGAACC
>CAYJTX010000031.1:0-15000 GCA_964372615.1 uncultured Bacteriovoracaceae bacterium
GATTTCTGTTTGATGATCAGCTGAATCGGGCCTGTCGCAGACCCCGGTAAAACTCGCTTTCACCTCAGATTTCTTAATTTAAAAGCGTGAATCCAGCCTTTCACCCTGTAAGGCATGAGACCCTCGCTTGGCTGCCGGGGCCTCCTGATCGATCCTCCGGCTGTTGCGAACTGCGAGCGCTAGCAGACCTCAAATGAGCTTCGCGAAGTATTTCTGGATCTCTTCGTCCACGTATTCGGAGATCAGGCGGGTGTCTTCATCTTTCATCTTGGCGAATCGGATACCCACTCGGAGTCCCTTCTCTCGAGATTCTCGGGGGAGTACCCGGGAATTCATCACCTCACCGACCGAGAATATCCTTTTCTTTTTTATCGTCATTGCCAGCTCCTGAAGAAGCATCCCGTGGTGGTAACTGGTGGCGCTGAAGTCGGTGACGATGAAGGAAAGCCCTTCGGCGGTCAAATCATAGACCTTCATACTGACCTTTCCGTAGGGCGGATGAGGGTCGCGGAAATCCACCCTCATGATGTAGCCTTCCGGAATCCGATGGCGCAGGAACTTGCGTCTCTGAACCTTGAATAATTTCTCGGGGACTTTGAACTGGAGCCCGGTGGGCGCGGCAGCGACGAAGTCCGATTTGAAGAAGAAGTTCGCCCTCGAGAGCGCGACGCTGAAGAGGCAGCTTTGGCTGGGCGCCCCCCTCATTCTTTGGGTGAAGGCCTTCGGATTGAGATGCCTCGGCCTCAAGACGGAAAGGAAGTTCTCGCTTGTGTTTACGCAATTGAGATTGGAGTGGAAGGTCGCCTCGTAATCGGTGGTCCAGATCAGGGTCGGCGCGCAAGTCTTGGATGCCTCGACTAAGAGCGCTCTGGCATCCCTTGCGTCAGTGACTGGACTGAACGTCACTTTCTGCTTGGGATCTGTGTCCTTGTCCATGACAAGAGCGTGAGAGACTTCTTCTAGGAAGTAAAGAATGACCTCGACGATGCCATGGATCAGAGGCTCCCCGGTACAGCGCAGCGCAGACATGGGCCCCTTCCTTCCAACCCCGCAGGACCGTCTGAGCGCCGCTTTCGAAGATAATTGGACACCCCCCTTGCGCACTGCGCCCAGCTGCAGGCAACTATAGGTTTCGAAGGAGTACCCCAGGGTGACGACGACCCGACATCTGCCCATGCCGCTCGCGCCCGGGATGCCGCCAGCGCAGGGGCTCTACGACCCGTCGGCGGAAAGAGACGCCTGCGGAATCGGCTTTGTCGCGCGCATCGACGGCAAGCCCTCGCGCGAGCTCGTCGACCAGGGCCTGGAGATCCTCTCGCGGCTCCGGCACCGGGGCGCGCAAGGGGCGGATCCGCTCACGAGCGACGGCGCCGGCATTCTCACGCAGGTGCCTCACGACTTTCTCGCGCGCGAGTGTCATCAGGCGGGGTTCAAGTTGCCCGGCAAGGGGAAATACGGCGTCGCGCAGGTCTTCCTTCCTCGTGACAAGGCCGAGAGGGATCGCCTCGAGCACGGAGTCGTGGATGCCGCCATTCACTCGGGGCTTCAGTGGCTGGGCTGGCGGGACGTGCCGGTCGACCCAGCGGTCGTCGGGCCCCAGGCGCGCCTGACGGAACCCGTGATCCGGCAGGGCTTCGCTGCCCCGCTGGAAACGCCCCCGGGCGCGCCCTCCGAATCCTTCACCTTGGCGCTCGAGCGTCGCCTCTTCGTCGCGCGCAAGCGGGCCGAGCGGGCGGCCTACGACTCGCCCGGCGCGGGCTCCGCGCACTTCTTCGTCTGCAGCTTTTCGTCGAGGACTCTCATCTACAAGGGCCTGGTCCTGCCGGAGCGGCTGGCCGACTATTACCCAGATCTCCGGCAGCCCGGGTACGCGACGGCGATCTCGCTCGTGCACTCGCGCTTCAGCACGAACACCTTCCCGACCTGGCGGCTCGCGCACCCTTACCGGATGCTCTGCCACAACGGTGAGATCAACACGATCCGGGGGAACGTGAACTGGATGCGAGCCCGGCAGGGCCGGCTCGCCTCGGACATCTTCGGGGTGCCCGTCCATGAGCTCTATCCCATCGTGCGCGAGGGCCAGAGCGACTCGGCGAGCCTCGACAACGCGCTTGAGTTTCTCGTGCTCGGAGGCCGCTCGCTCCCGCACTCGATGATGATGCTGATTCCCGAGCCCTGGGTCGCCAATCCCCACATGGATCTCGACCGCCGGGGTTTTTACGAGTTTCAGAGCGCGATGATGGAGCCCTGGGACGGCCCTGCGGCCGTCTGCTTCACCGACGGGCGCTGGGTCGGCGCCACGCTCGACCGAAACGGACTCAGGCCATGCCGCTACGCGATCACGCGCGACGGCCGCGTGATCGTCGCGAGCGAGGCGGGCGTGCTTCCGCTGGACCCCACCGAAGTTCGCGTGAAGGGCCGGCTCACGCCCGGCCGCATGCTGCTCATCGACACCGCGAAGGGCCGCCTGATCGACGACGAGGAGATCAAGAGCTCCATCGCCAAGGCCAAGCCCTACCGGGCCTGGGTCACGCAGCACAAGGTCTCGCTCGAGGAGCTCCCCGAGCCGCTCAATGTTCCGCAGCCCGACCACCTGACGCTGCGGGCCCGGCAGCAGGCGTTCGGCTACACGATCGAGGAGCTCGTGCGCGTGCTCATGCCCATGGCGGTCGACGGCGAGGAGCCGCTCTCGTCCATGGGCGCCGACACGCCGATGGCGGCGCTTTCGGAGCGGCCGCAGCTTCTCTTCCGCTACTTCCGCCAGCTTTTCGCCCAGGTCACCAACCCGCCGATCGACCCGATTCGCGAACAGCTCGTCATGTCGCTCGCGACCAATATCGGCCCCAAGCCGAACCTGCTCGGCGAAGCGCCCGAGGACTGGCGCAGGATCACGGTCCGCTCGCCCGTGCTCACGAACGCCGAGCTGCAGAAGATCCGCGAGCTCGCCGATCCTGACTTCCGCTCCAAGACCCTCGACATGGTCTTCCGCGCGGCCGACGGCCCGGAGGGCCTGCGCGCCGGCGTGATCCGCCTCTGCCGGCAGGCCACCCGCGCGATCCGCGACGGCTACCGTTTTCTCATCCTGAGCGACCGCGGCGTCGACGCCGAATGGGCTCCGATCCCGAGCCTGCTCGGCATCGCGGCCGTGCATCACCATCTGGTCAGAAAGTCCATTCGCGCGGAGGTCGGCCTGATCGTCGAAAGCGGTGAGCCGCGCGACGTGCACCAGTTCGCGTGCCTGCTCGGCTACGGCGCGGGCTCCGTGAACCCCTACCTCGCCTTCGAGACCCTGAACGACCTGGCCCGCGACAACTACCTGCCCGCGGGCGTCGACGCCGAGACGGCCCGTACGAAGTACGTGAAAGCCGTCGAAAAGGGGCTGCTCAAGATCCTGTCGAAGATGGGAATTTCGACCGTGCAGTCTTACTGCGGGGCCCAGGTCTTCGAGGCGCTCGGCCTCGGCCGCGACCTGATTCGCCGCTACTTCGCGGGCACTCCCTCGAGGATCGGGGGAGGGGGCCTCGCGGAAATCGGCCGCGAGTCGCTCGAGCGGCACCACCGCGCCTACTCGTACGCGCCGGTACCGACACTCGAGGAGGGCGGCGACATCCACTATCGCGCGGACGGCGAACATCACCTCTGGAACCCGGAGACGATCGCGCTTCTTCAGAATGCGGCCCGCTCAGGAGACGCCGCGAGCTACCGGGATTTCAGCGAAAGGGCGAACGGCGAGGCGTCGCGCTCGACGCTGCGGGGCCTGCTCGAGCTGGATTTCTCCGGCGGCACGGCGGTGCCGGTCGACGAGGTCGAGCCCGCCGCCGAGATCGTCAAGCGCTTCACGACGGGCGCCATGTCTTACGGGGCGCTCGGCAAGGAGGCGCACGAAACGCTCGCTGTCGCGATGAACCGGATCGGCGGCAAGAGCAACACCGGCGAGGGGGGCGAGGATCCCGAGCGAGCCCGCGCCCTCGCGAACGGGGATTCGAGGAACTCGGCGATCAAGCAGGTGGCCTCGGCGCGCTTCGGGGTCACGGCCGCCTACCTCGCGAGCGCGGTCGAGCTGCAGATCAAGATGGCCCAGGGCGCCAAGCCCGGCGAAGGCGGCCAGCTGCCTGGCCACAAGGTCGACGAGGTGATCGCGCGGCTTCGTTTCGCCATGCCCGGCGTGACACTCATCTCGCCGCCGCCCCACCACGACATCTACTCGATCGAAGACCTGAAAGAGCTCATCTTCGACCTGAAGAACGCAAATCCCGAAGCCGCCGTAAGCGTGAAGCTCGTGGCCGAGATGGGCGTCGGCACGGTCGCCGCGGGCGTCGTCAAGGCGAAGGCCGATAAGATCCTGATCAGCGGCGATACCGGCGGCACCGGCGCGTCTCCCCTTTCCTCCATCCAGTACGCCGGCCTGCCCTGGGAGCTCGGGCTCGCCGAGACGCACCAGACGCTCGTGCTGAACGGGCTACGCTCCCGAGTCCGTCTCGAGACGGACGGCGGGATGCGTACGGGCCGTGACGTCATCGTCGCCGCCCTGCTCGGTGCCGAGGAGTTCGGCTTCGCGACGGCCCCGCTCGTCGCGCAGGGCTGCATCCTCATGCGGAAGTGCCACCTCAACACCTGTCCCGTCGGCATCGCGACGCAGGATCCGGAGCTCCGCAAGCGTTTCACGGGCCAGCCCGAGCACGTGATCCGATACCTCTTCTTCGTCGCCGACGAAGCCCGCGAGCTGATGGCGCGGCTCGGCTACCGGAAGATGGACGAGCTGATCGGCCACGCGCAGCGGCTGCGCGCCTCGGATCTGTCGGGCCACGGGAAGGGAAAGCACCTGGATCTTGCCGCGATCCTCCGAGTGCCACGCGAGGCGACCCGCTCGCCCAGGCGATGGACCGAGCCCCAGAACCACGGTCTCGAGAAGGTGTTGGATCACGAGCTGATCCTCCGCTGCGCTCCCGCGCTGGAGCGCTCGGAGCCGGTTCGCTTCGACTCGCCGATCGCGAACTCCGACCGGGCGACGGGAACGATGCTGTCGGGGCGGATCGCGAAGTCGCGCGGCGGCGAGGGCCTTCCCGACGCCACCATCCGCATCGACTTCCGCGGTTCGGCGGGTCAGTCCTTCGGAGCGTTTCTCGCCCGCGGGGTGACCCTCACCGTCGAGGGAGAGACGAACGACTACGTCGGCAAGGGCCTTTCCGGAGGCCGCATCGTCGTCACGCCTCCTCCGAACGCCGCCTACCCATCGGGCGAGAGCGTGCTGATCGGCAACACCGTGCTCTACGGAGCGACCTCCGGCGAGGCCTACTTCGCGGGGATCGCCGGAGAGCGCTTCGCGGTACGGAACAGCGGCGCACGCGCGGTCGTGGAGGGAACCGGCGATCACGGCTGCGAGTACATGACGGGGGGTCTCGTCGTCGTGCTCGGCCGAACCGGAAGAAATTTCGCCGCCGGCATGTCGGGCGGAATCGCGTTCGTCCTGGACGAAGACGGCACATTCTCGTCCCGCTGCAACCTGGCCATGGTCGAGGTGGGCGCCCTGACAGGTGATGAGGAGCGCGAGGCGCTGCGGGCGATGCTCCAGGCCCACGCCCGCTGGACAAGCAGTGGCAAGGCCCGCCGACTGCTCGAGAACTGGCCCCGCTCCCTGGAGCTCTTCAAGAAGGTCATGCCCGTCGACTACCGCCGCGCGCTGGCCGAGCGAAAAATCGCGATCGCACCCCCCCTCCGCGAGGCGCTCGCGATGGTGGGTCTCACTGCAAAGCCACCGACGCTCCCCCGCGGAAAGGAGGTCGCGCATGGGTGACCCGATCGGCTTCCTGAAGCACGCCCGCGCGATGCCGGAGCGGCGCCCCCCCGAGGAGCGGGTGCGCGACTGGCGTGAGATGTACCGCCCGTTCCCGGAGGAATCCTGCAAGACGCAGGGTGTGCGCTGCATGGACTGCGGCGTCGCGTTCTGCAACGGGCCCCAGGGCTGCCCGGTCTCCAACTACATCCCGGACTGGAACGACCTCGTATCCCGGGGGCGCTGGAAGGAAGCGCTCAAGTCCCTTCACCGGACGAACAATTTCCCGGAGTTCACGGGGCGCCTCTGCCCGGCGCCCTGCGAGACCGCGTGCGTTCTCGGAATCGATGCCGATCCTGTCGCGATCCGGGCCATCGAGTGGAACATCGCCGACCGCGGCTTTCTCGAGGGCTGGGTCGAGCCGCTTCCCGCCCCGAAGCCTTCAGGAAAGAAAGTCGCGATCGTAGGCTCAGGCCCGGCCGGCCTGGCCGCCGCCCAGCAGCTCGCTCGCCTCGGTCACGCGATAACCGTCTTCGAGCGGGCCGACCGGCCCGGGGGCCTGCTGCGGTACGGGATTCCTGACTTCAAGATGGAGAAGTGGGTGCTCGATCGCCGGCTCGCGCAGCTCCGAGCCGAGGGCGTTGCGTTCCAGCTCGGTACGGAGATCGGCCGCGACCTCCCCGCCGAGGCGCTGCTGCGAGACCACGACGCCGTCGGTCTCGCCGTGGGGGCGGAGGAACCGCGCGACCTGCGAGTCCCAGGCCGCGAGCTCGCGGGCGTGCACTTCGCGATGGACTATCTCGTCCAGGCGAATCGCATGATCGCGGGAGATCGCCCGGCGGAAGAGGGACGAATCACGGCCGCCGGCAAGCGGGTCGTCGTCATCGGCGGGGGCGACACCGGCTCCGACTGCATCGGAACGGCGCACCGGCAGGGGTGCGTCTCGCTTACCCAGCTTGAAATCCTCCCGCGCCCGCCCGAGAGCCGCTCGCCGACGACGCCGTGGCCGAGCTGGCCGCTGCAGATCCGCACTTCGCACGCGCACGAGGAGGGCGGAGAGCGCCGCTGGAGCACCGCGACCGTCGAGCTGCTCGGAGAAGGCGGCAGGGTCACGGGCCTGCGAACGACCGAGCTTCAGAACGGACAGCCGGTCGCCGGGCGCGACCACGTCGAGCCGGTCGATCTCGTCCTGCTCGCGATGGGCTTCACGGGCCCGCGGACCGGAGGACTCCTGGAGCAGTTCAGGGCCCTGGGGGTGCGCCTGGACGCACGGGGAAACGTCGCGACCGATTCCATCTACCGCACCTCGCTCGAGCGGGTCTACTGCGCGGGAGACGCCCGGCGCGGCGCCTCGCTCATCGTCTGGGCGATCGCCGAAGGAAGAAAGATGGCGGAGACCATCGACCGGTCACTGGCCGACGAAAGTCGTCTGAAAAATCTCGGGATTCCCTGACGTTTCGTCAGGAAATCAACCCTGAGGTCGGCGGGAAGAGTAGGATTCTCTGACGAAACGTCAAGCATTCACTCGCGCTTCCCGGGGCGGATCTTCACGCCGATGCAGTCCGACAGAATCTGAGCGACGTTCCGGTCACCGCTTTCGGTGAAGTGGACATCGTCGAAGAAATTGTCGAGAGTCGGAGCGATCGCGCCCGCAAGGTCGCAGGACAAATGCCCCTGACGACTCGCTAAATCAAAGAGCCATTGATTGAAGAGCCGCGCGACATGAACGAGGGAGTCGAAGTCGAAGGTGAAGCTCCGAAACGGGGGAGTCATCCAGAGCCTCCCCTTCAGCTCCTCGCTCACCCCCGGCTGGTAGGCGCTCGGCTGCGTAATGAAGGCGCACCTCACCTCGGCGGCGGCGCACGTAGCCGCGATTCTTTGTACCCACTGTTCGTAGCTCCGAGGCACCCGGTCCGGCTTGAAGACTCTCTTGTCGGCTCGGTTCAGCGAGCCCCACTGCTTCACGTAAGAAGAGCCATCGGAGTACCAGGTCTGCGCGTCTCCACGTTCGGGCCGGGCCAGCGACCCACCGAGCAGGCCCCTGTCCCGAAGGAGGCGCCCCAGGAGCGTATGGCGAAAGAGGGTTCGCTCGACGCTGGGATTCTCCTCGGCATCCCGTGGCTGGGAAGGTTCGGCGAGAAGGGTATTCCAGTCGTTCACCCCGATCATGAAGATCACGAGATCCGGCTGCAGGGAAAGGATCCTCTTCAGGGTCGCCAGATGATGCCTGGCCCGCACGCCCGAAATGCCAGTGTTGATCATCTCCACGGGGACGCCCCACTTCTCGGAAAGCTTCCTCGACAGCAGGTAGGTCCAGGTCTCCTGCTCATCGATGAACTGCTCCTCGGTCGTCGAACCTCCGATCGCGAAAATACGGAACCCCCTCTTCTTCTCGTAGTCGACGTTACCGCTGTTCCTGAATCCATGCGCGTCCGTGACGAAGCGCTGCGCGCCCGAGACACCGCGCATCCCGTCGCCACTCACGTGAATCGTCCAATCGCGGAACGAATCGTGCACTTTGAAGTCGTCGGAGACCCAATAGGAAAGCGCCGCCTGAAGGACGAGGAAGATCCCGAGGGTCAGGCCCGCAAGTTTCGCGACGGCGCCCGGCACCAGCTGGGACGCGACGGCGACACCGAAGAGGAGGTGACCGACCTGGGCTGCCCGATCGAGACTCCAGCAGGTCGCACCCCAGACCGCGCAGATGCCGACCGTCACGAGCCACCGGGCGACCGCCATGAGCTGGCGGATCCGCCGGTCGTCGGCCACCTGCACACGGCCCCTGGCCGGCCGCTTCGGGCGGCGCATCTACCTTTGCTTCCTCGGGCCTCCCGCCGGGGCGCGGACTTCCTTCGAAAAGTAATCGTAGGAGACGTACTCGCGGTACATCTCAGGGCTGATGAGCTCGGTCGCGTGCATATCGCCGAGCACGCGCCTGAGCTTTCGCCGGTGGCGGAGCGAGAGGTTGCGGTTCTCGAAGATCGAGTAGTGATACTTGCGGGGCGACGGCAGCATGAGCGCGATGAACGCGCCTTCGGCCGCGTTGATTTCCGAGGGCTCCTTGCCGAAGTAGTGCCTCGCCGCCTCGCCCACGCCGTAAAGATCGGGCCCGATCTCGACGAGGTTCAGGTACACCTCGAGGATCTGGTTCTTCGTGAAACGCGACTCGAGATCCATCGTCAGAATCAGCTCCCTGAGCTTTCGCGTGAGCGTGCGCTCGCTCGTGAGGAAGAGGTTCTTGACCACCTGCTGGCTGATCGTGCTCGCTCCGGCCTCGTAGGCTCCCTTTCTCAGATTCATGAGCGCGGCCGCCGCCATCGAGTCGAAGTTCACACCGTCGTGCTCGAAAAACGTCGAGTCCTCGCTCATGACGATCGCGTAGAGGCAGTCCCGGCGAACATCGGCGAGCGGCACCCAGCTCGGCCTGCGACGCTTCGTGTCTTCATAGCGAGCGGCGAGGCGCTTCAGGGTAAGCTCCTTGAGCTTCGCCATGTTCATGGAGGCGACGTCCGGAAGGGAATGCAGGAACGAGTAACCCGCCGCCGCAGCCCCGAGGGTTCCGACAAGTACCGCCACGCCCAGAACCAGGCACAGGACACGCAGCGCGCGGTAGGGACTCGTCGCCCACCGAACAAGTTTTCGCGCTGCACCGCGTAATCGACTATCGACTGTCTCCGAGCCGAACGTATCCACCCTGGGTCTTATCGGACGGGTCAGCCGGTGAGGTGACCGAAAAAGGCCCGCGTGTCGTACTCGATTCTGATTTTTCCAGATTTTTCATGCTGTTCGAAGAAAGGTGTGTTGGCTCGTGCTAAAACCCCAAAAACGCCCGCAAGCCGATGAAAAGCGCCACGGACCAGCGGAACGGCGCAAGCTTCGCGCGGCCCGCGCGCACCGCTCGCGCGGCGAGACGCCAGGGGTTGGGGCTCCGGCACCACTCCTCCCACTCCCCCCTCGATAGGGAGAGGCCCTGAATGGGAAGCCCGGCTCGATCGGCGACGTGACGCACGACCTCCGTCAGGAGGCGCGCCTTCTCGGCGCCGAGGGCCGTAAGATCGGGCTCAAGCACTCCGGCCAGAGAGCCCTTGCGTACGACCACCAGCGTGTCGGTCTCTTCGCGGCCTCCCTCGATCCTCACCAGGATGCCGTAGCTCGACGGGAGCACCCGCGCCCATCCCCCAAGAAACGTCTCGAGTAGAAAATGCCGCCGGAAGAGACCCTCGAGCGCTCCCTTTCCCCGATGCCGGCTCGTTGACTCTCTCTCCGGTTCCGCTACCGCGCGGATCGCCTCCACCTGCTCGTAGAAACGAGCGTGAGACAGCGATTCCCGGATCCAGCCGTCCGCCTTCTCGCGGTCAAACGCAAGAAGCTCGCGGTGCTGATACCTCCCCTTCACCTCGTCCAAGGGCGCCCCAGCCCACTCGGACCAGTCCTCGCCTCCCTCGCCGATCGCGGTCAGCACGGTGCTTCCCTCGGTCACGACGTAAACGGGCCCGGTCGAGCCCGCGGGAGAAGTCCTCCTGCTGGGATAGAAGAAATCCTGGAACAGCCCCCAGTCGTGAGTCCGAGAGGCCGCCAGCTCTACGCTCAGGCTCTTCTCGGGGCTCAGTTCCACACGACCTCCGAACTTCCGCCATCCAACCCGGGCAGCTCGCTCACTGCGGCTTCGCCGGCCGTCCGCCGAAGCACCTCCGCGGTGAGCGAAGCCGAGCGCCCTTCGTCGCTATCCCGTTCGAGTCCCTCGACATGCACGGGGAGCACGCCCCTCGGTGGCACCTCCAGCTGATACCGATGCGTCGAGGGAATCCTGGCGGCCGGACCCGTCGCGATCGCCTCGGCAAGATCGCTGACAACGACATCGCACGGGAAGATCAGATCGGCGGTCACCGCCCGAGAAGTCGGATTGAGGATGAAAAGCCCTGTGCCTCCGCCGCGGCGCTGGTGCGAGACGAGCTGTAGGCGCCCGTCGCTCGAACGACAGGGTTGCCGGAAACCCGCGACCGCGAGCATGCCCGAAATGAACCGGCGCCAGGCTGAGAGCGCCTCTCCCTGAACGCTCAACCCCTCGGGCAGGTCGAAGAGAACCAGCTTCCCCTCCCCCACGCGATGGAGCCGGTAGGAAATTCCGAGCTGGATCTCGAGCGCCGGGGCCTCCTCGCCTCCGCGCGAGCCTTTCGGCTCGACCGCCAGATCGATGATTCCGCGCGCGGCGTCCGAGTAAAGCGGCCCGCGAGGCAGCGCGAGGAGCCCTCCGGAAGACGCCCAGCGCAGGAGCTTTTCCACGATATCCTGGGTCAGGATCGTCGCGGGATCGACGACGAGCAACGAGACGCCCGGCGTGGAGACCGCGGCATCGACCGAAGCCATGAGGGAGACACCCCCGTCGACCGCGCCTCCAGCGGCGGCCAGGAGCTCCTCCCAGAGCGTTCCGTAAGAGGACCAGAGATGAGGGGCCAGGTAGACCGCGCTCGGCGACGATCGCAACCTTCCCTCGCTCATCCACCGCGCGAGGCCCTCCGCCTTCGAGCGAAACGCTGGGGAAAGGCCGAACCATTCGTCGGCATCTACCCATACCCCGCCCCCCCGCGGTCCGAAGTAGAGAAGCGACTTGAGCAGGAGAAACTGCTTTTCCGAATCCGAAAGCAGTCGGAATGCGCCGGCGCCCGTCCAATGCACGCGGCTCGGAACCGCCCGAGCTCCCGCATGCCCCACCCGAGTCGCCATCTCGTCGATCAGCCGAGACAGCCTGTGAAAATCAACCGGCGCGCCCGTCGCGAGCTGCAGCACGCTCGAGTAGGTGAAGCCGGGGTCCGCCTCGGGACTGAACAGCTCCACCTGCGTCAATCGTACCTGCGCCGCTCTTCCCTGGACCGACTGCGCGGATCGCATCCGAAAAACATCTTCGCTCTGCTGAAAGAACCAGCGGCGGTTCACGTCTTCCAGCGCACGCGCCTTCCAGCGCTGCGCGACCGCTGGCCCCGCGTCCGAGAACTCCCGCTGGCTGTAGAACTGCTCGATCCGCTGCCGGAACGCCACGGACGCGCTTCCCGAGTAGTCTCCGGCGATGCCTGCGAACGCGGATCCGCTCGCCTGCCGCGCTGAGCGGTAATACTTCCAGAAGCTCCCGGTCATCGCGAGCGTGACATGATCCAGGACGGTCGAATGCGTTCGCGCGAGGTCGGCCAGGGCGGAGTCGAGCCGCGCGAGAAAGGCATGGTAGCGCTTCGCGAAGTCGGGCGAGCTGAGAGACGGAAGAGCGATCGCGTTGGGCGGGACCATCACCGGCATTTCGGCGCCCGAAGGCGTTCGAGCCCATCCCTCGCTCTTCTGGAGAAGTTCGCGGGGCAGCCCCGAGCTCGGGTAGTGCACCCCCACCTCCGGGGTCACGATCAGAGTGAGGTCCATGCGACGTTCCGCAGCGGCGATCAGAAAGCGGGCGAGAGAATGCGAAATATCTGATTCAACTGCTTGCCATGGAATGAATGTGGTCAGTCGAGTCACGCCACGCCCAATCCACTCGTCGAGACGCGCTCCCATGGAGCCAGGACGGATCTCCCAGTAGTTGACTAAGAGCTGGATAGGATGCGGATTTGCCTCGCCCGACTCCATGGCATGCAGTATTACATTTCATATCAAAGGAGTCACCTTGATGTGGTTCTTTTCTGACGAAGACAGGCTGCTTCAAGAATCGGTGCGTCAATTTGCCGCCACCGAGCTTGGACCTCGCATCGAAAAGCTAGACCACGAAGAGGGATTCAACCGCGAGAGCTTCCCGCGAATGGGCAAGCTCGGCCTCCTTGGAATCACGGTCGCCGAGGCCGACGGCGGCGCGGGCCTCGGCGCGGTGGCTGCCACGATCGCGATGGAGGAGGTCGGAGCTGTCGACGCCTCGACCGCGCTCTCGTACCTGGCGCATTCGATCCTCTGCGTGAACCAGATTGGCGTGAACGGCTCGCCCGAGCAGAAGAGAAAGTACCTACCCAAGCTCATCAGCGGCGAGTGGATCGGCGGGATGGGGATGTCGGAGCCCGGCTCCGGCTCCGACGCGCTCGCCATGGCGAGCCGTGCGGAGCGGAAGGGCGACTTCTACGTTCTCAACGGCACGAAAACCTGGATTACCAACGGCCCGGTCGGCGAGGTCTTCTACTGCTACGCGAAGACGGGCCCGACCAAGAAGCACGTCTCCACGTTCATTGTTGACCGCGGAATGGCCGGGTTTTCCACCGGCAAGAAATTCTCGAAGATGGGGATGCGAGCCTCGCCGACGGGCGAGCTCGTTTTCGACAACGTGCGCGTTCCGGCCGAGAATCGCGTGGGTGAGGAAAACGGGAGCGTAGCGATGCTGATGCGCAACCTCGACCTCGAGCGCATCACGATCTCCGGAATCTCGCTCGGACTCGCGCGGGCTTCGATCCAAACCGCCGCGAAGTACGCCCAGGAGCGCAAGCAGTTCGGAAAACCCATCGGCGCGTTCCAGCAGATCCAGGAGCGTCTCGCCGAGGCCTCCGCGTGGTACGAGGCCTGCCGCTGCCTCACCTACGACTCGGCCCGCATGTGGGATCTGGGCGGCGCGACGGATCCGCACGTGCGCGCGGCGCTGGCGGCCCGAGCGAAGCTTCAGAGCGCGCAGATGGCGACCCAGGTCGCGCTCGACGCCATCCAGATCCTGGGCGGCTACGGCTACACCCGAGAGTTCCCGGTCGAGCGCTACATGCGCGACGCGAAGCTCATGGAGATCGGCGCGGGCACCAACGAGGTGCTTCGGATCCTCATCGCCAAGGAGCTTCTGGGCGCCGACGTCGTCAATGCGTAGGGTATCGGCCTCCGAGGTCGAGACGGAGTTCGAGCGCAAGTACGCCTGGGGCGACGACGAGGCCATTACTACAACCCCAACCGGCGCAAGGCCTCCGTCCTGGAGACGTTCATTCGCCTGGACGAGGTGCTTCGCATCGTACGCGCGCGGGGCTTCGACGTGACCGCGGTCGACATCAAGCCCGAGTTCCTGGCGTACGCGCGCAGGAAGCACGAGCGCGGAACGTTTCGCACCGAGCTCGCGAACATCCTCGAGTACCGGAGCCCCGGGCCCTTCGACTGCGTCCTGGCCCGACCCGGATCCTCCGGAGGAGGCTCCACTGGCTGTAAAGGGAGCGCATCTCCTGTTTGAGTGCTCGGTACTGAACCCGGGCCGCGATCTCCGCTGACACGCGACAGCCCGGCACCGACGGTGGGTTCGCCTGGGCCGGGGTGGAAAGGGACGCGATCACTGCGATGAAGACGAGCATGGAATGACTCCTTGAACCTCCGAGGCTTCAACTTCCATGCGAGAAGCGCTCGGAGCGCCCCCCCGGGCTACGACGTGAGCGCTGGGCGACGCCGTGACCTATTCCCCCTGGATAGAAAGCACTCGTAAGAGCGCTCTTCAGGGCCACGAGTATCCAGGCGGGTGAAATCGCGGGGAGCGGGAGCAAGCAAAATTTCTCTACCCCGATTCTTGGGCGCTGTGGCATCACTGAGACGCTATGCAATTCGAGGAATCGGCGATCCAGACGGAGCTTCGGAATCTGACCCGCAAGTTCGCGCAAAAAGAGCTCGCTCCGATCCTCGAGGCCGACGAGCGCGACGAGCGCTTTCGGCCGGAGCTGATCCGAAAGCTCGGTGAGCTGGGCCTCGCGGGCGTCCCTGTGCCCGAGGCCTACGGCGGAGCGGGGCTCGGCTACGTCGAGTACGCGGCGGTGCTCGAGGAGCTCGCGGCCGCGAACAGCGCCTACGCGATCAGCGTCGCGGTGACCGGCCTCGCGCAGGTGATCCTCTCGAAGTTCGGCCACGAGGAGCAGAAGAAGAAATACGTGCCGCGCCTCGCGGAAGGCCACGCCATCGGCGCCTTCAGCCTCTCGGAGGCGGGCTCGGGCTCCGATGCCGCGGCCCTGCGAACGACGGCGAAGCGCGAAGGCGACCACTACATCGTAAATGGCACGAAGCTCTTCACGACCCAGGGCGACGTCGCCGAGACGGTCCTGCTCATGGCCCGCACGGGAGGGCCCGGTCCCCGCGGCATCAGCACCCTGATCCTCGAGAAAGGGATGCCGGGGTTCCGGTGCGGCAAGCGCGAGAAGAAGATGGCCAGCAACGCTTCCCATACGATGGAGCTCGTTCTCGAGAACGTGCGCATCCCGGTGGCCAATCGCGTGGGCGAGGAAGGAGAAGGCTTCAGGATCGCGATGGCCGCG
>CAYJTX010000032.1:0-14928 GCA_964372615.1 uncultured Bacteriovoracaceae bacterium
CACCTCGAAAAGCTCGGTGACCTCGAGACTGTCGCCCATGAGGAAACCGAGGCGCTCCGGTACGTCGCCTCCTCGACAGGCACTGCGATCGTGAATCTGGACGATCCGTGGATCGCGAAGGCGGCCGGCACCCTGAAGGGCGGCCGAGTCGTGCGCGCGACTTTATCCGGTGCAACGGGTGCCGCGGCCGACTGCATTCAAGGACACTGGGATGCAGGTGGCCAACTGGTCGTGACCGGTCTGGGCCTTCAGGCCGAGAAGTTCGCATGCCCGCTTCCAGGCGAGCACAACGCGCGAAACCTGTTGCTCGCGCTGGCTGCGGCCCTGGCTCTGGGTCTGTCCACTCGAGAGCTGCGCCAAGGCCTCGCCCAGTTCCGCCCGGCGCCCGGCCGCTCCGAGCTGGAGAAACTCTCGGATGGCACAGAAGTGCTCCGGGACTACTACAACGCGAGCCCCGCTTCGGTGGAGGCTGCATTCACGGTGCTCTCGAACCTGCGTTCGGCCCGACCGGGCCGGCGAGCGCTTGCGTGCCTGGGCGACATGCTCGAGCTCGGCCCCGAGGAAGAAAAAAATCACCGCGCGCTGGCGGCGTCGCTCGCGAAGACTGCCGACGCCGTTTTTCTCCACGGCCCGCGCATGCTCGCCCTGGCCGATGAGCTCAAGAACAGGGCTTATCCGGGCCCGGTTGTTCATTCCGGCTCTCACGCGGAGCTGGCGACGAAAATCCTCGCGCTGCTCCGGCCGGGAGACGCGCTCCTCATCAAGGGCTCGCGCGGGATGCGGATGGAAGAGGTCTGGAAGGCCCTGCGGGAAAAGAGCCGGGCGTGAGCACGACCCGGATTCTTGCCGCGACTCCCGAGGCGATCGCCGAGGCGGCCGCGCTCCTGCGCGCCGGGGAGCTCGTGGCGGTGCCCACGGAGACTGTCTACGGACTCGCCGCGATCGCCACGCGCGACGACGCCCTCGCGCGGATTTTCGAAGCGAAGGAAAGGCCGACGTTCGATCCGCTGATTGTCCACGTGGCGTCGCTTGAGGAGTTTCTCGAGGGTCCGCTCGTCGACTGGAGCTGTCTCGACGCGGTCGCGAGCGAAACGGCCGAGCGTCTCGCCCGAGCGTTCTGGCCGGGGCCCCTCACGCTGGTGCTGCCCAAGCAAGCGACCGTTCCGGACCTCGCGACGAGCGGGCTCCCCACTGTAGCAGTGCGACTGCCCCGCCACGAGGTCGCGCGAGCGTTGATTAATGCTGTCGGCGCTCCGCTGGCCGCTCCGAGCGCCAACCGCTTCGGGCGCATCAGCCCCACCACGGCCCGGGCCGTCGTCGAGGAGCTGGGAGGCCGTATCCCGCTCGTCCTGGATGGCGGCCGCTGCGCGGTCGGAGTGGAATCCACCGTGATCCAGGTCCGGCCCGATGGCGCCCTTTCCCTCCTCCGCCCGGGTGGAACTCCGGTCGAGGAGATTGAGCGGGTCGCAGGACGGAGATCCCGCTTCGAAGGGCCTGTGGCGAGCGGCGCCATGCCCGGCCCCGGGATGCTCGAAAGCCATTACGCTCCGGCGCGCCCGCTCCTGCTCCTGCCTCGGCGCCTGAATCTCATGTCACCTGACGAGCTGGCGTCCTGGCTGCCCGCCGGAGCTCGCGCCGTCGCAGTGCTGAGGCTCTTCGCTTCACCTCCGACCGAGCCCCGCTGGCCCGCCGGCGTGCGTTGCCTCGCGACTCAGACGCTTGCGTCGCACGAAGGCGACTGGAACGAAGCCGCGTGCCACCTCTTCGCCTCGCTTCGAGCTCTCGACGCCTCGGGAGCGGACTGCCTGCTCGCCGAACCGTGCGAGGCGAGGGTCGGTCTGGCATATGCGATCGGCGACCGGCTCCGGAGGGCAGCGGCGGCGCAGCGAGCGTAAGCTAGGCTCTCAGTCGAGTGACCTCTCGTCGCCAGCGCAAGAAGAGCGCGATCGCGACGACCGTGAGGCCGGTGGAGAGCCCGATCCAGAGTCCGCGCAGGCCGACGCCGGCCCGAAAGCAAAGCAGCGCGCCCAGCGGGAGGCCGACCCCCCAATGCCCAATCAGGTTGGCCACCGCGGCAGTTCGCGTGTCGGCCGCTCCCCGCAGCGCCCCGGTCAGGACCGTCTGCGCCCCGTCGCTGACCTGAAACAACGCAGCGAAGAGCAGGATTCCGCCGGCGACCTCGAGCACCCGACCGTCGCTGGAGTAGGCCCCGAGGATCCACTCTCGGCCGACCAGAAGCGTAATCGCCGCGAACACCATGAATCCGACCGCGAGCGCGAAGCCATCCCAACCGCGTCTGGCGGCGGCCGAACGGTCGCCAGCTCCGATGGCCTGACCGACCTGCACGGCCGTCGCCACCCCGATCCCAAGCGGGACCATGAACGTGAGGCTCGCCACGTTCAGCACGATCTGGTGCGCGGCCGCCTCGTGGGTGGCGAGGCCCGAGGCGAGCGCCGTGACCACCGTGAAAACTCCCACTTCAAAGAGCATCTGGAGGCCCGCCGGCATGCCCAGACGAAGAAGCCGTCCCATGATCTCGGCCTGGTACCGGTAGGCCCGCCCCGTCAGCCCGTCCTTTCGATCCGCGGCCAGAGCCGTCCCCCAGGCCGCCAGGGCCATGAAGGCGCGCGCGATCGTCGTCGCCCAGCCGGATCCCTCGGCGCCGAGCGCTGGAAATCCGTACCTGCCGAAGACCAGTACGTAGTTTCCGAGCGCATTCAGGATATTCGCGCCGAGAATGATCAGAAGGGCGGGCTTCGCGCGGCCCATCGCCTGGGTGTATCGGCTGAAGGAGGCGAAGAGCAGCGCCGTGGGCAGGCTCGGAGCAAGTGCGCGCAGGAAGGGGCCCGCCTCGGCTTCTACCTCGGGATTGACTCCCAACACTGAAAGATGGCCAGCAGCAAGTGCCAGAAGGCCGGCCATCGGTAGGCCGAGGCCGAGCGAAATGAATACACCCTGGGCGAGCGCGTCTCGGCAGGATTCGCGCCGCCCGGAGCCGAACGCCTGCGCGATCAGGGTGTCCAGGCCCGAGAGAAGGCCGATTCCAAAGACGAGAATCCAACCGAAGAGGGAGCTTCCAAGCCCGACCGCCGCGACCGCCGCGGGGCCCACGCGGCCCACTGCCAGCAGATCCACGAGCCCCATCACCATGAGGCCGAGAAAACTGAGGGCCACCGGGAGCGCGAGCGAGAGGGTTCCCTTCATCCCGGGCGCCCTCAAAGAATCGCGACCAGGTCTTCGACGCGACCCGTGGCCTGCAGGACGCGAAGGACCTCGTCCGGCGACCGCACCTCGATCTCGTACGTCAGGGCCACGTGCCGCTCGCCGCTGCTTCGCCTCTCGGCGCTGCGCCTGAGGCCGGGAAAGCGCCCCTCGAGCGCCCCGTCACCGACGCCGTGAAGCCAGCCGAGTTCCTGCCGATGAACTTGTGGGTGTAGACGAGCGGGAACGACTCCCGATCGAGAAGCTGCTTGAGACGTCCGAGATCCCCGTAGCGCGAAGTCATCAGAGACCCCGCTGGATACACGAAAATCAGTTTTCGAGCAATCGGAGGGGCGACGGGAGGGCGCCATCGGCTGAGCGCGTCTGGGCTTCCATCCACCACGCCGACTCGGCCGCCGTCCACTCCGTGCGAAGCTCGATCATCCGGGCAGTGGCCGCACGGTAGCCCTCTACCGCAGAGATGTCGCCGGGCTGGAGTCGCAGGTGATTCGCGAACTCATTCAGGAGCTGGCCCGTGCGGGCCAGCACGAGCTGACGGTCGAAGGCCCCCTCGGCAAAGGTCGTAAAGCGGCTGAGCGCGAGAAATTCCCGTGTCGCGCCCCAGGCTTCCTCAGGCCGCGGCCTCGAGGTGACGGCCCGGATGAGCTCATCCGAAGTGGCCGGCTGCGCTGCCTTCATGATTCTCGCGAGCTCCACGAAGGGCCAGCCCTGGATGACCGTGCCGTCGGCGAGCCGGAAGGGCGCGTGCGCGAGCAGGCGGTAGGTGAATGCCGCGACGAAGCCCTCGGCCTCGAGAAGCTGGCCGGGACGGCGCGGGAGCCCCGTTGCCGGGTCGAAATAGTACTTTCCGGTCCTGACCGGCAGCTGCCGCTCGAGCAGAAAGCCCAGCGCGCCCGGATCGATCGCGTAGGGGTAGGCCAGCGCTCCGCGGAGCCGCTCGCCCACGATCGCCTCGATGCCTTCGGACAGCCCCTCCCAGTACGCCGTGGAACGGTCGGTGACGCGGTCTACGTCATGTCCGTTGCTGGAGGTCTTTTCGACGTTCGAGCGGTCTATCGTCTCCGGCGTGAGAACGTCAGCCGTCATCCCGTGCGTCAGCTCATGGGCGAGAATCAGCTCCGGCACCTTGAACTGGAGGGGGCGCTCGGCGAAGACCTCGTCGACCTCGGCCCAGGAAGCGCGGCTCAGGATGAGCACCCACGGAACCGCCTTGTTCTGGAACTTCACGGTCCGCTTGGCGCTTTTCATGGGAAGGACGGCCGGGCCGCTTCCCAGGGAGTCGAAGGTACAGTCGTTGACGAGCACGATCACCGTGCGCGCGTCCTCGTCCGAAATACCTGGATACGAGAGCTTCCGCACCTCGACGACCTGGTCCAGCACCTGCTTCATGAAGGCGCCCTCGAAAACCGCTTGCACGCGACGCTTGAGCTTGCGCTGGTGCCGCGCGGGATCGGCCTCGAGCTTGAGGTTCCCCGAGAGGCCCCCGATTCCCGAGAGCAGCGCGCAGCTCGGGTCGTCGGCCAGAACTCCACCACCGGGGACACCCGGAAATCCCCCCCACGCGCTCTGAATCCGCGACGCTCGGGCGAAGACCAAACGAGCGTCAGCCGCGCTCGCCCAGCCGCTCTGCAGGAGAAGCACGACGCCCATTGCCCGAGCGAGCCCGTTCGCGCAGTCCCCGAATACGTCACCGCCCGCCGAAACCGCCGAAAATGCCCAGCCCGCCGAAGATCGCCGTGGGGGCCATGCCCAGGTCGTCCCGGTTGCTGTCGTACTGCACGCCGCCGTACATGCGCGCGAAAAGCCGGTTCTCGGAGTCGAGAGCCAGCGCGAGAAAGCCTGTGCCCGTGGCGCCGAGGCCGCTCATTCCGCCGGTGGCGAGGTCGTACCGGAGCGTTCCCATCACTCCGGTGCTGAGCCAGCCTGAGATCAGGTCGACCGAGGCGCGCGCATCCACTACGAAGGAGGTGTGGAAGGCCGTCGTGTCGACAGCCCCGTAGTGACGAACGCCGATCTCCATTCCGGGCATCACGACAATCTCGCCGCCCGGCGTGACCTTGATCGGGATACGAAATGAAAGCAGGTCGCCGCCGTAGGTGATGCCGCGATCGAGGTCGCGGTAGGCCGTGAGCACCTCGACGGGAACCATCTGGGCCAGAGCCAGGCGTAAGAGCGAGGCCTTGAAACGCGTCAGCTCGACCGAGCCGGTCGAAGGATCGACCGAGACGGTCGCCTCCATGGGCAGCACCGAGGCCGAACCCGCCAGGACGGCGAAGACTCCCAGGCCCTGCAGCTGGATCGGCTCAACCGTGATCGCCGCGCGAATGGAGTCCGGCGCTTCCTCGCCTGACTCGGCCCCGACCCAACGAACCACGACACCGTCGACGCCGAGGGCGCCGAACTCGATCATGTCGGCGAGGGCTCCCGTCGTTGAGAGGCCTGCGACCAAGCATAACACATTGATTTTATGTGATGGAAATACGCGGATCGGACTCATGGTCCGCAGTCATACCGAATAATGACTCTACGCGCAAACTGAATTTATCAGGATTACGCGGAACTGCTTCAAACGCCCATCTTGAGGATCTTAAGCGCCTTGTTGAGCTTCTGCGGGTCGAAGTGCCGGTAGAGGATCTGGTCGAGCTGGTGGATCGCGTGCCGCTGGCGCTCGACGAGCGGCCCCTTGCCGTCGGCGACCAGGCCGTCGAAGACGTTCGCGATGGAGACGATGCGGGCGAGGTCGTAGATGTTCTGTCCCCTCAGCTTCTTGGGGTAACCGCTCCCGTCATGGTACTCGTGGTGCTGGCCGATGATCAGCTTGACCTCGTTGGGGACCTTCTGCTGTTCGTTGAGGAGCTGCACCCCGAGCGTCGGATGCTCCAGCATCTTGGTCTCGATGGTCTCGAGCGAGTCGTCGTCCTCGATGCGAATTTTCGGTTTCCCGATATCGTGCAGGAGCCCTCCGGCACCCACGTGCTCGAGGATGAGCTGGTGGGTGTAGCCCATCTGTATCGCCAGATAGACGGAGAGAACGCTGACGTTGACCGAGTGGTCCACGGTGCCCTTGGAGTAGGTCTGAAGCTGACCCAGCGGATAGACCGTGTAAGGGAACTTCATGACCTCCGTCACCAGCCTCTTGCTGGAGGTCAGCCCCTGGCTGACGATCTTGTCCGGATGCGCCGACTGGAAGATATCACCGAGGGTGCGCTTCGCGTCCTCCCGCACGACGCCGAACTCCTTGTGCTCGGCCGGCAGCTCGATCGGGGGCTCGGCGGCTCGCGCGCCGCCCCAGCGCTTGAACTTGGGCCGATCCTTCTCCTGGATGAACAGGGTCTTCACCTTGCGAAAGTCCAGCCGATCGAAAGCCTGGCGATCGATCACGTCGCCCTCGGCCCGGAAGGTGATGAAACGGAAGTCGATGTAGATGAAGACCGGACCGGGAAGCTTCTCCCCGACCAGAAGATCCATGACGTCGAAGGTGACGTAGGTGTCGGACATGCTACGGCGCCGACCTCACTCTCGCCACAGACGCGACAACCCGGCCGGCGTTGAAGCCCTTGTCGGCGCGGCCCCCCCTATCCATCACCCGACCCACGCGGTGGCCAGCCAGCGCGTCGCCCGGCCCGTGGGCGGCCCAGGCAATCACCGCACCGGCCGCGAAAGCAGCCCAGACCTGGCGTCTCATGGCCCGAATTTTCTCACGATCGCGGGGAATTGGAAAAGTCCTTCGCGACGTCCTCCGCCACCCGATCCGCCAGCGCCATGACGGTCAGGTAGGGGTTCACCTCCGAGGAGCCCGGAAAGAGGCTCGCGTCCGCTACCGAGACGCCGGTCAGCCCGTGCACCCGGCCCCAGGCGTCCGTGATGGAAGTTTCGGGGTCGTCCCCCATCCGGCACCCGCCCATGGGATGAGCCGACGAAATGGACACCCGGCCCAGCTGAAAGTGTCGGCCATCGATGATGCGGTCCAGCGCGTCGCTGTCTTCCCGGCGAATCAGAAAGCGGTCGGCCGCCGGCGCATGCACCTTCTCCGCGCCCGCCGCGAAGAAGATCCGTGCGCTCGCCCTCATGGCCTCGACGAGCGCGTCGATCGTGCGGTCCGCGAACCGGTAATGCACGCGCGGCCGGCCCTGGCCGTCGATCGTGATCCGGTTGTGGCGCTCGGCCTCGTCTGCCGCGAGCACCAGGATCATCTGGAGACGCTCGAAGCTCGCGACGACTTCTTCCATCTCGTCGCCGAAGCCCGCCAGGTTCTTCGCGAGGGTGAAAGGGTAGTACATGCAGGACTCGAGCAGGAATCCCTTCGAAGCCGCGAACTGCTCGCAGAAGTAAGATTTCGGGTGACCTTCGGGACCGCGTACGGGCTTGCCGTGAATCGCAGCCAGGATCAGCGCCGGGTGGCAGGTGAAATAGCGACCGAGCGCGGGCCAGCGAGGGCCGAAGGACTTGAGAAGGAGCGCGGGCGTGTGAATCGCGCCCGCCGCGAGCACGATGCGCTTCGCGCGCAGGCGGTACTGGCAGGGCTCCCAGGGCGACGGCCCAAGCCCGTGCTCGGGCGCGATGACCTCGGCGTCGACCCAGCCCTCCCCCACTCTGTCCACCCGGCAGAATGGAACGATCTCAACTCCCGCCCGCTCGGCTTCCGGCAGCTGCACCTGCGCGGTGCCCTGCTTGGCGAGCCGGGCGCAGCCCAGGTTGCAGGTGCCCAGGCCCCCGCAGCCGCGCGTGTTGATGGGGAACTGCTCGACCTTCCAGCCGAGCCGCCGGCACCCCTCCGCGAAGAGCCGGTTGTTCTCGTTGATCTCCCCAGGAGCGAGGAGGTGAACGCCGTTCTGCCGCTCGTACTTCTCGTACCGGGGCGCTAGGTCGGCTTCCGTGATCCCCTGCACGCCCCAGTGCTCGAAGACTCGCGCGGGCGCTCGGAGCGACGTGCCCGTGTAGACCGTCGTCGAACCGCCTACCGCGCGGGCGAACGCGATCGTCATGTCCTGCGAGGTGGTCTGAAAGCCCCCGAAGTCGAAATAATACTTCCGCGCCATCTCAAGCTCGCGACGCGTGTTGTCCTCGGCCCGGAAGCGACCGCCCCATTCCAGTACGGCGATGCGCGCTCCCTGGCGCGCCAGCGGCGCGAGCTCAGCGGCCACCGCGCCGCCGCCGGCGCCCGAACCCACGATGAGGACGTCGTAGTCCCGAGTGATCACCGAGAATGCTCCCTCGGGCGATATCCCAGCTCAGCGTAGGTCGCGGTCTGCCCGTAGGCGCCGAGCTTCGCCAGGGTCACGAGGCCCCAGGCGCCCTTTCTCAAAAGCGAGACGCGGGAACGCTCGAGGCCGCTGAGCATCCTCTTCTGGCGCTCGCCATCCAGCCGCCGAAAGGTCCTCCCGTGGCGCAGGAGGCAGACCGCGTCGATCACGCGCAGAAACAGGCCCACCTTGCGCCGGACGGAAGGGCCGCGGTCTCTGAGAAACGCCTCGACCAGCGCGCGCGACTCTTCACGCTGCGCGGAAGTGAACCGGCGCGCGAGCGGCACTGCGCATCTCTGAACTGCCTCAAATCGCTCCATCACAGCCGCGTCAGCCTGCCACGAGGGCCCATCCGGGGAAACTCCGGACTCCCGCGAGGTCGACTCCAATACTTATTAGCATGGAAGGGCCCTCGGGCCGTAAACTGTCCCGGTGCGCAGACGATCCATTGGCTTCGCAGGGGTCGTGACCGCCGCCGTTGCGATAGCCTGGACCTCGGGAACCATGCTCACCGATAAGCTGATCCTCTATCCCAGCACCGCCCCGATCTCGACCGCGGCCGAGAGGCGGATGCTCGCCAGTGGCCTGGAGCTCTGGCTCCACCGACGCCCCGCCGCCACGCAGCCCGCGAAGCCCCTCTCGATTCTGCATTTCATCGGCAACGGCTCGCGGGCGGAATGGGAGGCCGTGCCCGCGCTCGAGCACCTGCCGCCCGAGTACGACGTGAAGGCCTGGACCTTGAACTACCCCGGATATGGCGGAAGCCCGGGGCCCGCGCGGCTCGCCTCGATTCCTCCTTCAGCGCTTGAGGCCTTCGACGCGATCGCGCCGGATGTCGTGAGCGGTAACAGCCTGGGCACGGCTGCGGCACTCCACGTCGCCTCCCAGCGTCCGGTGCGCGCGCTCCTGCTTCAAAATCCGGCGCCCCTCCAGCGGATGATTCTCGGCAGCCACGGCTGGTGGAACCTCTGGCTTCTCGCCCTGCCGGTCTCGCGGTCCGTACCAGTGGAGCTCAACACCCTGCTCACCGGCCCGCGAGCGAGCGGTCGCGCCCTCTTTCTCTGCGCGACGAACGACGGCGTCGTGCCGCCGCGTTACCAGGCCGAGGTCGTCGCGGGCTACGGGGGCCCCTCGCGGCGGATTCACCTCGCGGGCGCCGGGCACAACGACCCCGTCCCTCCTTCTCTCTCCGCCCGAGTACGAGAGGAGCTGGGATGGCTTCTGGAGGCCCGATGATTCCACCGCGCGCCCGGGAGGTGCTCGAGTATTGGTTCGGCGAACGAGACAAGGCGCCCTTCGAGTGGACTCGCAGGTTGAGCTGACAAAACGTCAGGAAATCCCCCAGAACCCCTCCCCTTCGAGGCGGATTCCCTGACGCATTGTCAGCGAATCCGGAGGGGAGCTTTTCAAATGCAACTTCCCGATGCATAACCCCCCCACTGATGACTCCTTCAAAGGGCCCGTGGGTGATTACTGGCATCATGCTCGCCGCGCTCGCTAGCGACCCCCGGGCACACGCCTGGGACAGCCATGCGCACGCGTCCTGGCAGGCGTTTTCCGTCCTGCCTGAGGTCACCCAGGCCGCGCCGGTGGAAGCCGAGGAGCTCGACGCCTTTCTGAGAGACACCGCTCCGGAGCTCGCGGGGCTTCTCGACCAGGAAGAGGCCTGGGCCCGCGCCCACGTTCCGAGTTACCCGCCGCGCCCGGACGGGTTGCGCTTCGCCGAGGGCGGCGCCGACCTGCGCGCGCGATTCCTGCGTGCCCTGCGCGTGAATCCCACCCTTCCACTTCCGCTCTTTCTACAGAAAGTTCCGGGGGTCCCGACGGGCGCCCGAGGCGAAGTCGCCGAGTCAGCCATCACCCTGTTTCCAGAGACCGGCGCGACGCGCTTCCTGGAGCTGCGCGCCGGCGAGCGCGCCTCCGCGCAGGACGTCCTGTGCGCCGCGAGCGACGAGCCCGACTTCGGCCTCGACATCGGGCTCTGGTCCGACAGCGCCACCTCTTGGGCCGGCGAGTACGCCTTCGGCGAGCAGCCGTTCGGCAATCCGAACTCCCGCATCTCGAGCCAGGGGCCGTTCCACATGGGCTTCTTTCACGAGGCCGGCATCATCTACAAAGCTGCCCCGTTCCTGGGCCGAGCGTTACCAGAATATCGCCTGCACCTCTTCCAGTCGCTCGCGCGATTCGCCTTCGAAAGCGGCCACCCCTACTGGGGCTGGCGCTTCACGGGCTGGGCCGTGCACTACGTCCAGGACCTGACGAATCCCTACCACTCGGCGCCCCTGCCAGGCGTGAGCACGCTCAGGATGCTCTGGATCAACGCGCTTGACCTCATCGGCGTCCACGCGCCCAAGAGCCGGTGGATCCAGCTCGTCACGAACCGGCACTTCGCGCTCGAGAATTACGGAGCCGAGATCGTAGAGACGGCCCTCGCCGCGGGCGACCGGGCCCACCCGGCCCTGGCCGCGCTGGCCGACTCATCGCGTGACGAGCCGGCGGGCGAGAGCTTCCTCCGCGCGCAGGTTTCCGCGGCCGCCAAGGCCATCGGCAAGAGGACCGACCGCGCGCTCGTGAAATCCCTGCCGGAGCGGCTCGTCGATGACCCGGATTACCTCTTCGGCGACACCGAACCCGGCGTGAGCGTCGTGGCGGAGCTGGCTCGCCGGTCACCGGAGGATTGCGATCGGATGGCCGCTCTTTTTTCGGTTCATATGGCGGAGTTCGGGTCACGCTCGCGGGCGCTAGTGCTGGGTACAGTACCCGTCCTTCGCTAGGGTCAGCGGTTCAACACTCGGTGCCGACAAGTGCCGCTTGGACAAAGGCCCTGAATCTTACTGGAAAAAATGGTTGGAGTGATAGGGATTGAACCTACGACCCTCCCCGTGTGAAGGGGATGCTCTCCCGCTGAGCTACACTCCAACATATCGAGCGAGAACCGCAACCTACCCGTGCCCGAGCAAGCCTGTCAACGGCTCCAAAAGGGGGGCCCCACCTTTTGGATTTGCACCGCGGTGCATTCAAGGTATGAGCCGCCGTCACCCGGTCGATAGTCATTTTCTGGAGGTCATCCCATGCTCAAGCGAACCCCGCTGGCCCTAGCCGTTCTTTTGGCCACCGCGATCCCGAACGCCCAGGCCGACTTCCAGGGCGACGTGCTTCGCAGCTCCCTCAACCGCCGCGCCCATCCCGTGACCGACGTGGGCGGGATCCCTGTCAAAGCAGACCTGGCGGATCTCCACCACGGCCAGGCCCTTTCGGACGACGAGCTCGGTCAGATCGAAAAGGCCCTCCTCGGGACCTACGGACGCGATCGGAGGGTGCGCCGGGCGCTCCCCTCAATGCTGGTGAAGCTGCGCGAGGCCCATGCTTCAGGCCGTTCGAGCGCGGTCTTCTTCTACCTGGGCGTCGATGTCGGCGTCGGAGTGGGCTTCAGCGGCAACGTGGGCCTCTTCTTCGGACGCGACGAAGCGGGCCGGGTCGGCGTCTTCCCGGTCACGATCAGCCGCCTCAACTTCCTTGAGCTCGGGCTCGACCTCCACGTCGGTATCGGGTTTATCCGCGACGACCTGCGGACCCTCTCGGGGGGCGTCCACATCGGCGGCGCCTGGGTCGTGGGCGGCGGCATGGGAATCGGCGACTCCCGCGCGGGCGGCGAGTTCTGGGTGGAGTTCAAGGTCGGCGCCGGCGTCCAGGTGGGCTACTACCTCGAGGTCATCCACTAAATGGCGGTTCGGATCGACGGCCGCACGGCGCTCATCACGGGCGCCTCGGCCGGTATTGGTCGTGAGATCGCGCGCGAGCTCGCGCCGCGCCTCGCAGGAGTCGTCCTGGTCGCCCGCCGCCGCGAGCGGCTCGAGGCGCTCGCGACGGAGCTGCGGGGCGTGAGCCCCGCGCTCAGGATCACCGTGCTCGAATGCGACCTGAGCGACCCGTCTCAGGCACTCCGAATGCTGGCCGATGCCCGGGCCGCGGAGGGGCGTATCGACCTCCTGGTGAACAACGCCGGGATCGGGGGCTTCGGGTCGTTCGTCACCCTGGACTGGAGCCGCATCCGAAGGATCATCGACCTCAACGTCACGGCTCTCACGCTCCTCACGCGGGAGCTGCTGCCTGGGATGCTCGAGCGCGGCCGGGCGCTGGTGATCCCAGGCCTCATGATGAAGCTCGTCATGCTGCTCGCGGCGATCTCGCCGCGGCCGCTTCTCAGGCTGGCTTTCGCGCCCCTCGGCATCTGGATCCGGCGACGGACCTAGACTCTCGCGCGGCGCAGCCTCAGTGCGTTCGCGATCACTGAAGCAGAGCTGAGGCTCATGGCGGCGCCGGCCAACATGGGATTCAGCAGCCAGCCGAACCAGGGATAGAGCACCCCCGCCGCCACCGGGATGCCGATCGCGTTGTAAGCGAACGCGAAAATGAGATTTTGGCGCGCGTTCCGAAGGGCCGCGCGACCCAGGCGCAGGGCCCGCAAGATCCCGGTGAGATCGCCCCCCACCAGGGTCACCGCGGCGCTTTCGATCGCGACGCCGGTGCCGGACGCGAGCGCGATTCCCACGTCGGCCTGCGCGAGCGCCGGCGCGTCGTTGATTCCGTCGCCCGCCATCGCGACCTTCGTGCCCGATGTCTGAAGCCCGCGGACGAGGTCGAGCTTGCCGGCCGGGCTCACTTCGAATCTCGTATCTTCCTCCGTGAAGGCCAGCCCTCGCCCCACCGCACGCACCGTCGCCTCATGGTCGCCGCTCGCGAGGATCACGCGGACGCCTAGGCCGCGAAGCTCGGTGAGGGCCTTCGAGGCCGAAGGCCGCACCCGGTCCTCGACCGCGACCGCGCCGTAAAACTCGCTCCCCCCGTTCTTCCAGGACACGAAGAGAGCCGTTCTTCCCTCCGTCCGCCAGCGCGCGGCGGCCGCCAGGGCAGAGTCATCTCCCGAGCTCCCCCCCGTGAACTCCCGAGTGCCCGCGCGCGCGAGCGCTCCGTTCAGGCGTCCCGAAACTCCTTGCCCGGTCACCGACTGGAAGGAGTCCGGCTCGACCTTCCCCCACTCAAGACCGCGGTCGCGGGCGGCCCTGAGAACGGCGCCCGCCAGAGGATGCTCGCTCGCCTCCTCGAGCGCGGCCATCGCCCGGAGCACGTCATCATTCGAAGCACCCCGCGATGCCGCGATCTCGACAACGGACGGCTTGCCCTCCGTCAGCGTGCCGGTCTTGTCGATCACGAGCGTCGTCACCTCGGCGAGAGCCTGAAGCGCCCGGGCGTCGCGAATGAGCACTCCGGCGCTCGCGCCCTTCCCGAGCGCGACCATGACGGTCATGGGAGTTGCGAGGCCGAGGGCGCAGGGGCACGCGATCACGAGAACCGCGACCGAGTTGACGAGCGCGTGGGCCCAGCGCGGCTCCGGGCCCAGGAACCACCAGGCCGCGAACGCGAGCCCGGCGATCGCGACGACGGCAGGGACGAAGCTCTCCGAAACCTGATCCGCCAGGTCCTGAATAGGGGCCTTCGAGCGCTGCGCCTGAGCCACGAGCGCTACCATTCGGGCGAGAAAGGTATCCGCGCCGACCTTTTCCGCCCGCATCACGAAAGAGCCTCTCCCGTTGAGCGTCCCTCCCGTGACGAAGGTCCCCGGACCCTTCGCCACCGGAGTCGCCTCGCCCGTCACCAGGGACTCGTCGACGTCGCTCGCGCCTTCGATCACGACTCCGTCGACAGGCACGCGTTCGCCCGGCCGCACTCTCAGGCGATCGCCCCGCGCAACTTCGGTCAGGTCGATCTCCCGATCCTCGGGCAGCCGGATGACCCGAGCCGGCGCAAGGCCGACCAGGAGCCGAAGCGCCTCGCCGGTCCTTCCGCGAGCCCGCGCCTCGAGCCACTGCCCGAGCAGAACGAGCGTCGTGATGACGGCGGCGGCCTCGAAGTAAAGAGGCGCGCGCCCCCCATGGGCGAGCGAAGACGCGGGAAAGGAACCCGGAGCCAACAGGGCCGCTAGACTGGTACCGAACGCGGCCGCGACCCCGAGACCGATCAAGGTGAACATGTTGGGACTGAGGTGACGCAGGGAGGTCACTGCCTTTCGAAGCAAGGGCAGGCCAGCGCCACCGACTACCGGGGCCGCGAGCAGCAGCTGCAGCCAACGTGCTTCGCCGCCAGCGATCCAATGCGGGTGACCGACCCAGTCAGCCCCCATGGATAGCACCAGCAGGGGGAAGGTCAGCGCTGCGGCCACCCAGGTCCGAAGCCGCCACGCGCGCGCCTCCGCCTCTTCCACTCGCGAGGCACCCGGCTCGACTCCGCCGACAACGACCCCGACAGGTTCGAGTGCCATCCCGCAGCGGGGGCAATCCCCTGGCCCCTTCCGGCGCACCTCCGGATGCATTGGGCAGGTGTGCTCCATTTCCGAAAGCCGTATGCCCGCGGGCGGCGGAGCACGGCGAACGGTCGGAATCGGCCGCGGCGGGTGCGCGAGGTG
>CAYJTX010000033.1:0-14879 GCA_964372615.1 uncultured Bacteriovoracaceae bacterium
CGCGAGCCGCGGCTTCCTCAGTGGAAGGCGCTCGCGGTGCTCTCCTCGGACGCCCTGTCTTCGACCGCCTACGCGACCGAGGAGATCCTCCTGGTCCTGGTCCTGGCCACGGCCGCCGCGACGGCCTGGTCGGTCCCGATCGCGCTCCTGATCGTGGCGCTGCTGGCCCTCGTGCTGGCCTCGTATCGCCAGATCATCGATTCCTATCCCAATGGAGGGGGCGCCTACACGGTCGCGAAGGAGAATCTGGGAACCACCGCGGGCCTGGTCGCCGGTTCTGCGCTTCTGCTGGAGTACGTGCTCATGCTCGCGGTTTCGGTCGCCGCGGGCGTCGCGGCCGCGACCGCCGCGTTTCCGGAGCTGCAGGAGTACCGCGTGTCCCTCGGCATCGGAGCGATCGGTTTTTTCACCTGGGCGAACCTCAGAGGACTTCGGGAGTCCTCGACGTGGCTGGCGCTGCCGACCTATTTCTTCGTCGGGGCCATGTTCGCAGTTCTGGGGCTCGGCGCCTGGCGCCTGCTGACGGGCGATCTGGAGTCAGCGCATCCGATCATTCACGAGTCCTATCGGGGGATCGTTCCGTTTCTCGTTCTCCGCGCATTCTCGTCGGGTTGCGCGGCGCTGACCGGAATCGACGCGATCTCCAACGCCGTCGGAGCGTTCGAGGCGCCGGCCGCGAAGAACGCCAAGAGAACGATGCTCGGCATGGCCCTGCTGCTCGGTCCGATCTTCTTCGGCGTGACTGCGCTGGTCTACGTGCTGGGAATCACGCCGCAGGAAGGCGACACGGTCGTTTCGGGCCTCGCCCGGACGGTCCTCGGGCCGGGGGCCGGACACACCTTCGTCCAGCTCTCGACGGCGCTCGTGCTCGCGGTCGCCGCCAATACAGCCTACACCCGCTTCCCGCTCCTCGCGTCGCTCCTGGCCCGCGACCAATTCCTCCCGCGACAGCTTGCCAGCCTGGGAGACAAGCTTGTTTTCTCGAACGGGGTTCTGGGCTGCGGGGGCGTGGCAGCCGCGCTGCTCTTTCTCTTCGGTGGGAGCGTGCACGCGCTCATCCCTCTCTACGCGGTCGGCGTCTTTCTCTCCTACACGCTCGCTCAGGCAGGAATGGTCGCCCGATATCTGAAGACCCCGGAGGCCGAGCGCCCCGAGGGATCTTCGGCGATTCTCAATGGGGTCGGCGCCGGGGTGACCGGCCTCGTCCTCGCCGTGACGGTCTGGACCAAGTTCACCCAGGGTGCCTGGATCGTGGTGGTGCTGGTTCCGCTGGGGGTCTGGATCTTCGCTCAGGTCCGTTCGCACTACCTGGCAGTGGGAAAGGAGCTCACGCTCGAGGGTGCCGTGGCCGCCGATCGGCTCCAGAAGCTGCGGCACACGGTCATCATCCCGGTTTCCGGGATCCATCGCGGCGTGCTTGATGCGCTCCGCTACGCGCTTTCGATCTCGGACGACGTGCGCGCCTGCTACGTCGAGCTCGAGCCGGTCGCGGCAGAGCGGATGGCCGCGGAGTGGAACCGGTGGGCGCACGAGATTCCCTTCGTCGTGCTGAAGTCGCCGTACCGCTCGGTGATCGGGCCGATTCTCGAGTACGTGAATGACGTGGAGCAGATCACCCACAACGAGCTGATCACCGTGATCATCCCCGAGTTCGTGACGACGAAGTGGTGGCATCGGCTGCTGCACAATCAGTCGGCGTTCCTGATTCGCGCGGCGCTGCTGGGCAAGAGGTATACGGTCGTGACCAGCGTGCGGTACCATCTCCGGGAGGGCTGAAGAAGTGTTCCACGGACTGCTGACGACCTGGTTCGGATGGGTGGATCAATGGGGTTACTGGGGCGTGTTTTTCCTGATGGCGCTCGAGAGCTCAATCGTTCCGGTGCCGTCGGAGGTCGTCATGCCTCCCGCGGCGTTCTGGGCCGCCCAGGGGCGCATGGATTTCTGGGGCGTGGTGGCGGCTGGAACCGCGGGCAGCTGGCTCGGCTCGGCCGTGAGTTACTGGGGCGCGCAGTGGATCGGGTCGCCTTTTCTGCGCCGCTTCGGCAAGTACGTGCTGCTTCCGCCCGCGAAGATCGCGCTCGCCGAGGCCTGGGTGAGGAGGTACGGCGTCGCCGGGATCTTCGTCGCGCGCCTTCTGCCGGTCGTTCGTCACCTGATCTCGATGCCGGCCGGAATCCTCAGGATGCCCTTCTGGCGCTTCAGCGCGGCTACGCTGATCGGCGCGGGCCTCTGGTGCCTGATTCTCTCGTGGTTCGGGCGGGAGGTGCTGGGCGAGCATCCGGAGCTCCTGCAGTCTCCGGAGGCGATGGTTTCGGTCATGAAGGCGAAGCTCGGCTGGTTCGTCGGGGCGGTGGTCGCGCTGGGGCTGCTCTACGGCGTGGTGATGCGTTTCAAGAGCCGCGCGGGCGTCGCGCTGACCGCAGGAGCAGGGACGGGTCCTCGCTCTCCGTGAGGGCGTGGCAGAACGTTCCAGCCGCTATTCGGTCGCGACGCATCTGGGAGGAGGGGAGCGCATGCCGCCCGAGGAGCAGAGGACAGTGACGTCATGGCCCTTTTCCTCAAGCCCCTCGGCGAGGTTGCGCAGCAGGGTCTCCATGCCGCCGACATCGGGGTGGTAGAATTTCCCAAGCTGAAGGATTTTCACGCCCGATACAGTATACACTGGCACCGGTGAGGCTGCTGCACGTTTACAGCGGAAACCTCTACGGCGGCATCGAGGCGACGCTCTCGACCCTCGCACGCGTCGGTTCTGGGGCTCCCTTCGAACAGCGCTTCGCTCTCTGCTACGAGGGCCGGCTCAGCCGCGAGCTGAGGGATGCGGGGTCCAGCGTCGTGGATCTTGGGCCGGCGCGCCTGAGCAGCCCGCTCCGCTGGTGGCTGGCCCGTGCGCGGTTGACGCATGCGATTCGGGAGTGGGCGCCCTGCGTCGTCATTCATCACGCTCCCTGGGCCCTGGCGCTCTTCGGTGACCTTTCCGTGGCGGCGGGGGCCTGCCCCGTTCTTTGGGCCCATGACGTCTGGACCGGCGTGAGCTGGGTGGAGCGGTTCGCCGCGCGGCGGGAGCCCGTCGCAGTCGTGGCGAACTCCCGTTTCACCTTGAGCTCCCTGGCCGAAGTCTGGCCGAAGGCCCGGCTTGAGGCGGTCGCCTGTCCCGTGGGCTTTCTGAAGAAGCCGGATGCACGCGTGGACCCGCGCGCTCGCGCTATCCTGCGGGCGGTACTGGGAGCGGGCGAGGATCAGGTCGTCATCGTTCAGGCGAGCCGGCTGGAACGATGGAAGGGGCACCTCCTTCATCTGGGGGCGCTCTCGCGGCTCCTGGACCTGCCGAACTGGGTCTCCTGGATCGCGGGCGGCGTGCAGAGGCCGAAGGAGACTCAGTACTTCAAGGAGCTTCGAGCCGAGGCCGAAAGGCTCGGGCTTCTGGACCGGGTGAGATTTCTCGGGCAGCGGGCCGACGTGCCGGAGCTTCTCGAGGCGGCCGACATTTACCTTCAGCCCAACACCGGACCCGAGCCCTTTGGCGTGGCGCTCGTGGAGGCGCTCGCCGCGGGCCTGCCCGTCGTGACTGCGGATATCGGGGGGGCACCGGAAATCGTTACCGCCGACTGTGGCGTGAGAGTTTCGCGCCCGGATCCGGATGCCTATGCGCGAGTACTCCGCGAACTCCTGACGTCACGGGACCGGAGGGTCGAGCTCGGCCGGCGGGGACCCGCGCGTGCGGCCTCGGTCTCGGACCCCGTCCAGGTCGTCGAGCGGCTCGCCGCGTTCCTGTCGCGGGCCTGCGACCTCAGAGGGTGAAGTCGGCCGCGTCCGAGTCGCTCTTGAAAGTCCGGACGGTCTCCAGACTCAGGTCGAAGGGCCTCTTGGCGAAGCCCGCGACCTTCGGGACGACATCGGCGGGAGCCGTGATTACGTGGCAGCCCACCTGCTCGGCCTGAACGACGTTGAAGGCCTCGCGCGTGCTCGCCCAGAGCAGCCTGTTTTCAGGGGGGCATTCAGGTTCCGGGATGCACAGCATGGCGTACTAGCGCCAGGTCGAGCCAGCAGCGCGAGCCGAGCTCCGTCGGCTCGTCGGCGAGATAACCCATGTGGCCTCCGTGCTCCTCGACGTGAAGTCTCACCGATGGCGAGAGCCGCGCGCGCCGATAGGCGGCGACGTCCACGAACGGAGCTCGCCGCGACCCACGCCTACTGAGCCGCTGGAGTGACTCATCTTCTAGCGATTCCCTGACGTTTCGTCAGGAATTCCGGTCTGAGGGGGAGGGGTCGGGAAGGATTGCCTGACGAAACGTCAGCCGCGCTGACTGACCACGTAAACCGCGCGCAGTAGGCCTCCCTCCCCAAGCGGCCCAGAGCCTGCGCTGCGGCACCGATGGGGAATTACGCGCTGCAGGGCGATTACCCACGGGTCAAGGGGCCCTCTGTGGACGTTTCGGCGTTCCGGAGCGGGGGATTGAGTGGGATTGAGTGCCTCTTCCTTATTGGGGCCGGGCCTTTCGCCGATGAGTCGAGGAAGTCCTATGGGCACCGCACCCTCGTTCGAGACCTGGATCGTATGGGTATTTTCCGGCGCGCTCGCCGTGGCGTACGCGTTGACCTTCGTGGTCCGGGCGCTCGCAAACAGGATCGGCGCCGTCGCCCGGCGGAACGCGCGCCGCAGACATGAGAAGGACACCCCGTTTCTTGGGGGGAGCGTTTTCTATGTCGTGCTGGTCGCCCTGGTGATCGGTCTGTACGGATTCGACGTGCCCATGGCCAATGGCGCTCCGATGTCGGCTACCGCGCTCGGCTGCCTGCTTGCGGCGCTGACGCTGGTCTTTGGCGTCGGAGTCATCGATGACTTCGTTGAGCTGAAAGCCCCGCCCAAGCTCCTGGCCGAGATCGCGGCCGCGGTTCTCGTGCTCACGACTCAACCCATCCCGGCGACGGTCTTCGAGAGCCGATGGCTGCCGCCCTGGGTGGGGTACCTGGTTCTGGGAATCTGGCTAGTCGGCGTCGCGAACGCCATCAAGATGATCGACGGGTTGGACGGACTGGCGTCGGGCGTCGTGGCCATCTGCTCGCTGACTCTTACGGCGATCATGCTTTCGGCTGGATACAAGGGCGGATTTCCGATCCTCGTCGCCGTGGCGCTCGCTGGCTGCTGCGTGGGCTTTCTGTTCCACAACTTCAATCCGGCCAAGATCTTCCTCGGCGACAGCGGGAGTCTTCTGATGGGATTCGCGCTCGCCCTCATTACGATCCAGGTCGAGGTCAAGCGCTCGCTCTTCGTCTCACTCAGTCTGCCCACCCTGGTGCTCGCTCTGCCCCTTCTGGATATCGCCTCGAGCATCGTGAGGCGGACCCGCCTGGAGCGTTCCTGGTTCAGGGGGGAGCGCAGCCACATCCGCCACCGCCTCCAGCAGATCGGCCTGGGTCACAGGACCGCGGTCGTGTTCCTCTGGGTCTGTACGGCCTGCATGAGCGCGACAGCCTACTTCATCGCCAAGGTCTCGCCGGATCAGTCGCTCTACATCGACCTCACGGTCGTGCCGACTCTCGGACTCTGGGTGCTCTCGCTCTATTTCCTGGAGCAGCGGCTGGCGACGCAGGCGGCGCAGTTCAGCCAGCTATTCCTGAAGCGCGAGGAGATCGTTTCGGGCGACCGCGGAAAGCTCCTCGACTACCTCCGGGAGCAGGTGCTTCGGCACGAGCGGGCGGGTTCGCCGTTCACGGCGGTGGTGCTGGACTGTTCGCACTTCATGAAGGAGATGACGACCGAGCGTCCCTACCGGGTCGTTGCGTTCTACATGAACCTCTACGGCACCATCAAAGGCCGGCTGCGGTCGTCGGACTACCTCTCGCGGATCTCGGAGCATGTCTTCGTGGTTCTTCTGGCCGGGGCCGGCGGAGCCGACGGCTCGGATTCCTCGGTCATCGATACGCTCGGGACGAGGGTGAAGCAGCTTCAGGAGGAGTACGCGATCTTCCAGGCGAGCTCGAAGGTTCCGGAAGGGATGCGCGTCTATCGCTTCCCGAAGGATGCGAACCGGATCTGGCAGGCACTCAGTGTCAGGGCCGAGGAGATCTGGGAAGGCGCGTCCGAGAGAAAGCGCGCCGCCTAGCCCGCCTGCCGCATCAGGAACGCGAAATACTCCTCCGGCTCGTCGTCAAAGTCCGCCTTGGCGCCGCAGTTCGGACACTTGATCGGCGGCAACCGGTACGAAATCCGGCGAAGGTCACCCGCATCGACGACGCCCCGAAGCTCCCGATGGCAGTGCAGGCAGACAAACGGCACGGATAGGGAGATGACGGCACCCCCGCACCCGAAGCCTTTGACGTAATTGAGCTGCTCAACGAGGCAGGGCGGGACCTCGGCGAAGGTGAACTTGCCGCCCTGGTCAGCGAGTTTCCGGAAGTATTCGATCCAGCCCTTGACTCCGTAGGAATTGATCTGCGAAATCTCGCGGCAGACGAACTGGGCTTCTCCGCTGAATGGACCGATCTCGCGGCCAAGGTCGACGGCCTCGTCGATCACGCCCCCCAGGTGAACCAGAAGCACTCCGTCTTTCAACTCCTTGGCTACGGTCGCCATTCGCGCGCTCGGTGCCTTCAGTATGAATCCACCGGGGCGGGATGGTCAAATGAAGGGCGTCAACTTGATGCCAGCTGGAAGCGCAAGAGCTCGGTGCCGGCGAAGGCCGACTCGAGCGAAACGCAGGTGGCGGCCTCGGCGGCTCCGGCCCGCGCTCGAGTTCTGCAGTAGGTCGCGACGATGACGGAGAATTCCTCGAGGTTCGTCGAGAACGCGTAGGGAATGTCGCGCAGGGTGGAAAGGAGCAGCGACGTCACGGGCCCGGCGCCCGCCGCCGAAATTCCTGAGCCTCCCAGGATCGCGAGCGTGAGCGCGCGGTTCAGGATTCCCGAGTTGTGGTGAACCCCGCCGTTGTCCGTTGTCAGCGGCGCGATCAGATACTCGCCGTAGCTCGCGGGCTGTCCGAACTCTCCCGGATTGAGCAGGTCTCGCTCGGGCCAGTCGGCCTCCTCGCCGAAAACGGTGGTGGGGAAGCCTTGGACCGCCTTTCCGAAGACGTCCGCCAGGGACTCGGTCACCGCTCCGGGTTCGTCCTGATACGCGAAGTCGGCCGTCGCCGTGATGATGGAGTGGGTGAACTCGTGGGCGACCACGTCGAGCGCGTCGGAGAGATACTGCCCCGAGGTGGTCTGACCGTTGCCGACGAGGAGGTAGCCGTCCCAGCCATAGGCCGAGACGTCGGGCGACGAGGGGTCCTGGGCTCGATTGCCTCCGATGGCCGCATGGAACGACGACCCCTGGTCGTCCCAGGAGAAGTAGCCATGGGTTTCCGCAAGCCACTTCAGCGTCGTTTCGAGATGGGTCGCCAGCCGCGTGGCCGCCCGCCTGGAGGGCTCGTAGGCCGGCTCGCTCAGCCAGTTCGCCGCGCCGGTCGCAAGCGGCGTCTCCGGAACGATTCGGGGATCGCCGCTCGAGGCATCGGAGATCGTGACTGCCTTGCCGCTCTCGAGGATCCCCTCCAGCGTGAACCCCAGGACTAGGACTGACCCGGCATCAGTCGACGGAATCGTCATTTCCTGTCCCAGCGAGTCCCTGGCGCGCGCGCGCGTGAAGGTGCCGTTCGTGATCCAATCCGAGGGCGGCGCGGCGAAGCCCGAGGGCATCTCCGCGACGCGCTCGAGAAGAGTCCCGCGCGCGTCTCGCAGCTCTCGGATCCGTTCCCCTCCGCGCCGTTCCACGCGCTCTTCAAGCACCTGATAGGTGCTCCCGTCGAGCGTATCGATCACGTGCCTCGGCTTGCCCGGTCTCGGTCGATCGAGGTGGGGCGCGCCCGCGACGGTCAAAGCTTGGCGAGAGACGCCGACGGCCCCGTCCTCGCCCGCGTCGAGCTCCTCGGAAGGGGTGAGCTTCGTGAGCGGCGCGATCAGCCGACCCGAGGAGTTGAAGGTCGCGAGGCCATAGCGGTTGCGGACGGGAAGTCCGTCCCGGACCTGCTCGAATCGCAGAAACCGAAGGCTGCCGCGGGATCGGGGCGCGCTCCGGTATGCGTCGCTCGAATAGCGGAAGGTGTCGACCGAGCCGGACACGCGAAAGAGACCTGCATTGGAGCCGACGAAGGCGGCGACGACTGACATCGCGCTGGTGGCGTCGCTGGCGGTCCCGGGGGCCAGGGGGGAGCCTCCCCCGTCCACCATCATGACTTCGCCGCTGGTTTGGCTGAAGAAGATGCGGCTGCCGGCGTGCGCGGATCGAAAGGCCTGCGCGGTCGCCAAAGCGCCCGGGTTGGGTTCGACCAGGACTTTGTAGTCCCCCTCGGGATCGCCGGGTCCCGGGCAGGCCGCGAGGCCCAGTGAGGCCATCGCTCCAATGACAATCCAGGGGGCTTTCCTTTGGATGTGCGACGCGCTCATCACGGGCGAGGAAATACTATTCCGTACAAAATAAGTCAAGAATTTGGTATATTGGTTAAATACAATTATATTAGTATGTTATGAACTAGTAGAGCCCCACATTGGGGGGTTCGGAGGCGTACTTGATAAGCGGTCTCCACTATGGTCTGGTGCGTCGCCATGCACCCCAAAACCCGTCGCCGTCTCGGACGGATCACCGCTCTGGCACTCGTCTCGCTTTTCGGCGCCACGGGTTGCCTGGGTCTGGACCCCGATGGAGCCACTGTCGCGGCGGGCGATGGTTGCCGATTGGCCGGCGACCAGGAGGCCAGCTACCTTCACAAGATTCGGGCGACTCTTCCTGTAAGCGTGACGATCGACTCCCGATTCACACCCGCGCATCGGGCAGAAGTGGAAAGAGCCGTTTCTGTCTGGAACGCCTCGAGCAACCGGTTGCTCGGAAGGGACTTCTTTCGACCGACAGTGGCGGGAATTTCGGCGGCCGGGGTCCCCGGCGGGAGGGACGACTGCTCGTTCGCGGGCGCGTCGGATCGGTTCGTGATCGTTCGAGAAGACTCCGCCGCGCGTTGGAACGAGCTCGGACTGGGCAGCGGAAACCCTGGAGTCACCGTGAGCTGCACGGTCGGCGACGGGCCCGTTCGGCAGCTGACCCGGCAGGTAATCATGATTCATACCTCCTACGCGCGCCGGGAGCAGTTCATGAGCGTCGCGCTTCACGAGCTTGGGCACGCAGGCGGGCTTGACCACAGCTGCGTATCGGAGGCAGGGCGAAAGGATTACGCCGATTGCGGGGGTTTGGCGGACGCGCATCCCTACCGGGTGGCCGCGATGTTTCCCAGCCTCATGGTCGGTCCGGCGGGCAGCGGCGGCTATGAAATGAAGGAGGATCTGCGGCAGAACGACCTGGATCGCACCCAGTGTCTCTACCGGTGAGCTCCCAATGGTTGCCTTCGCCTCCTCAGCCGCGCTGATCGGTCTGCTCCACTCTCTGGCGCCTGGGCATTGGCTCCCGCTTGTCCTGCTCAGCCGGGCTCGCCGCTGGTCGCTGAGAAAGGCGCTTCTGGGTGCGCTCGTTTCCGCCGGGGGCCACGTTCTTACTTCGATCGCGCTTGGCGTCGCCATCGGGATCGCGGGCAACCAGCTCTTCGATACCCAAGGGGAAAGAATCGAGCGCTTGGGGGGGCTCTTCCTGGCGGCCTATGGTGCTCTCTACTGCGTCATCTGCCTCGTGCGTCATCATCGCTGCGAGGAGCACGCCCATCACGGGCCCCCACCCGTGAAGGGCGGTCGGCCATTCCTGTTCCTGTTTACGCTGGGCCTGAGCCCCTGCCTCGCGGTGGCCCCTGTCTTCGGTGCTGCGGGTACGCTGGGCTGGCCAAGCCTGGCGGCATCGCTCGTGGCCTTCTGTGTCGGAGTGGTCGTCGCCCTTGCGGGAGCGACCTGGGTGGCGACGCGAGGGCTTTTGCGGCTGGACCACCCCATTCTGGAGCATTACGGCGAAGCCCTGGCCGGAGCGGCGGTCGCTGTGATGGGCTTGTATTTGGTTTTGTTTCACGATCACTGAGAAGGAGGGAACATGATTTTAGAATTGTTGGAAAATCAGGCGTGGATCCTCTCACTTTCGGCGATCGCCGGTGTTGTCCACATGATCGCGCCGGACCACTGGCTGCCGGCGTCGGTTCTGGGTTGGAGACGCGGTTGGCGCCCCTCGAAGGTGCTCGCGGTGTCGTTCGGCATTTTCGGGTTTCACGTCATGCTGGGAGCTGGAATCTACTTCCTGCTCGCGGGTTTTCTTCGGGGATTCACCGGCTCTGAGCTCTTCACCTTCGGCGTGATCCTGGTTTTTTCAGTGATGGTTGCCCGGTTTTTCCGCTTCGCCCGGATCCGCGAGGTGCTCGGCGCTGAGCCCAGCAGCCAGTGGGCAGTCTTTGCTATCGTGTCGCTGCTCGGTCCGGCCGAATCCCTGGTGCCGATCCTCGTCAAGTCAGGTCAGCTGGGCGTGGGCTATCTCGCGCCGACCCTGGCCTACTTCGCGGGAACGCTCTTCGCGGGCACGGCGCTCGTGCTGGGGGGCCGCTGGCTCTGGAATCGTCCGATGGGGCTGCCGAGCGGACTGCTCTGGGCTCAGAGCTCCGGGGCCGTGCTCCCGGTCATCGCGGGTCTTGCGCTGGGTTTGGGCGCGCTGATGCGCCTTTGAGCTTCGCCGCCGGGGGCGCTGGGACGTCGATCCCCGCCTGCGTCGCCAGGCGCGTGACGGCGTCGTAGTACTCGTTCACGAGGCGCAGGACGACCTCCCGCGCCGGGACGATGTCGTCGATGAGACCCACTCCCTGCCCCGCGCTCCAGATTTCCTTGAAGGTTGGGCCGGTAATCGCCTTACGGAGCGCTTCCGACCCGAGGTACGCGCGGAGCATCTTCATGTATTTCTTCGTGCGCGGATTCTTGAACAGGTAGCGCTCGAGCAGGCTGAGCTCGGTGCCGAGCTTCTGCGTGTAAGGGGTCTTGATCACCGCGACCGGCGTACCCGAAATCTTGTTCGTCATGAGGATATCCTCCGGCGCGGCGCTCAGGATGGCCTTCTTGTAAGCCACGTCGACCTTCGCCTCCTCGGTCGCGATGAAGCGGGTGCCGATCTGGACGGCCGATGCGCCGAGGCACATCGCCGAGGCTATTTGCGTGCCGTTCGCGACCCCACCGGCGGCGACGACCAGGATGCGCAGGTGCCGGCGTAGGTAGGGGATCAGGACGAGAGGCGAGGTCGGGCCGGCATGGCCTCCCGCTCCCGCCGACACCGCGATGACGCCGTCGGCTCCCATGCCCTCGACTTTCTTTGCGTACTCCAAGGTCGTCACGTCGCAGAAGACCTTGCAACCCACGGCGTGCATCCTCTCGATCGTTTCCTTGGGGTTTCCGAGCGAAGTAATGACGAGCGGCACCCTCTCTTCGACGCAGACGTCGAGATCGGGACGCACTCTCGGATTCGCCTTGTTGACGATCAAGTTCACCGAATAGGGACTGCGTGTTTTCGCCTTCACGTCCCGAACGGCCGCCTGAAACTCCTCGGTCTTCCTCCAGTTGAGGGAGGGCATTCCCCCGACTCCTCCCGCCTCCGACACCGCGACCACGAGCTCGGCGTCGCTGACCAGGAACATCGGGCCTCCGATGATCGGGTAGCGGCAGCCCAGCATTTCAGTGAATTCCGTGGGGATCGAGCGAGGGAGATTTTTCGTCATAGTGCCGGACTTTATAGGGGTTCTGGCCCCCACCGTCGAGGCCGCATCTTGACTTGCGATAGGTGCGTGCTCATCTTCTTGAAAGAAGGGAAAACGTCAAGTATAGGTATCCCGCCATGCCTGTTTACGAATACGAGTGCCAGTCCTGCCGCCGGGTTCATGAGGTTCTGCAGAAGTTCAGCGACCTTCCGCTTGCGAAGTGCCCGGACTGCGGTGAACCCGTTCGCAAGCTCATGAGCTTGAGCTCGTTCGCCCTCAAGGGGAGCGGCTGGTACGTGACGGATTACAAGAAGTCGGGCGCGCCTGCTCCGGCGCCCGCCATGAGCACCGATTCCGGAGAGAGTCCCTCGGCCAATCCCGCGAAGACCGAGTCGAAGCCCGCCGCGCCCGCGGCTTCTCCGTCGCCTGCGGCCTCTCCCGCGCCCGCGCCCGCCACGGCGCCCGTAAAGCCCGCCGTAACCTGACCCGCAGTCAGGTGATGGATGGGTCAGAGGAAGAGAGGCGCGCGCGGTACCGGGGCATCAGGCAGCCGACTCGAATCGCGAGGTAGGAGGCTTGTTCCTCGAGGGTGAGGCCCGCCGGCGTGTCGATGCCCTCGGCCGAGAGTCGCGAAGCTGGGTCGCGCCGCGCGAGCCTGCGCCAGTCGGGCCGAGGCTTCTCGGCAAGGGTCTCGAGCTCGCGGAGGTCCCGGCCGAGGATCGAGAGCGCGGGCTCGGAAGGGTCGTGACTTTGCCGGAGGGAGGCGGTCGCATCCTCCAGCGAAACTCCAGAGCGCGCGAGGAGCGATCGCGCGCGGCAGAGGCCCGCGCCGATCTCCGCGAAGACGTCCGATACGCACTCGACATCGCCCGGTGCGACGATCGGCGCCGGCCACGGGATGGGCGTCAGCGACGGGACTTCCGCGGCCGCTCCTGCCGTGGCGCCCTTCCTCAGCCAGTAGGTCGGATTGCTCCAGAGATCCAGGAGGTCGTCCAGGACCTGAAGCCTTTCCCACGGAGAAAGGCTGGGCCACTCGGGAGCGTCAACGTCTCCTCGGGCGCCCGCCCAGACCAGGTCCGCGCGCGCCGCGGCCCGTTCCCACTCCAGGGGGCCAAGCGGGTTTTCGAGCGAGTGAAAGAACGCGTCCACGAGCCCGGTCAGGGTCGAAGTCTCAGGGTGCGAGCGGAAGACGGCGCGGACGGGGTGCGCTTCGGGAAGTTCGGATATCCTACGCACTGCGAGCGGGCGGAGGCCGGGCGTCGAGGCGGAGAGGCCGCCGAGCTTCAGCCACTGCGAGGCCGCTCTCATCCAGATCCTGCTCGCCTTGGGGTAGGTCGTGAGCCTGAGCAGTCCCCCAGGCCGAAGGAGTTTCGCGAGGCTCGCAAGGCCACCCGCTGGGTCTGGCAGGTGGTGCAGCACATGGGTCGCTACGATGTAATCAAACGATTCCGGATCCGACCATTCGCGCAGGTCCGCGCGGACGGTGCGCACCGGAGCGATCCGGCCGCGCCACGGCGTGAGACCTCGGGAGGCCCGGATGACCGCCACGCGCGTCCTGAGGCGCGAGAGTGAGCGGCCGCTTACGTCAAGCGCCAGCACTTCCCGCGCCCGGGGATTTGCCTGTGCGACTACCGCCGCCTCGAACGTGCCCGCACCCGCGACGAGGATGCGGATGCCCCGCGCTTCTCCGGGATACCGGAGCCCCTCGCCTTCGCCGGGTCTCGGAGTCGCGAATCGGGGGATGGGGGGGTAGGGGAACCTCTCGTACTGCTCCCGAACCTGACTCATTACTGAGGGCGCCCGGCCCCGACGCAGAGCTCGTAAAGTCGGTCGAAGTGGTACATCCCGGTCGAATGGCCGTCGCTCCAGTTGAACTGAAGCGCATAGCGTCCCACGACCTGGACGCCGAGCGGGCGCACGTCCGGAGCGACCTGCTCGCGCTTCAAGACTCTCTTGCCGGTATGCTCATCGACGCAGCTCGCGCAGGGGCACTGAAACCGCAGCTCGACGTAGGGGATTATGAATCCCTTTCCGTCGCTCCAGGCGAGGAGCATCTCGGTTGTGCCCTGCGGTTCAACCTGGGTCGGAGTGGGTTTCGTCATCAAGAGCCGTCTTACAATGAATCGACAGGTGCGGTAAGCCCCAAGAAATGAGGCTTCGCGGGGCGATCATCGGCTATGGGTTTATTTCGAGCAAGGGGCACGTCCCGGCCTATCTCGAGCGCTCCCGTACCCGAGGTGACGTCGCCATCACCGCGGTGGCCGACATCTGCGAAGCGCGCCGGGACCTGGCCCGCCAGGCGCTGCCCGAGGCGCGAATCTACGCCGACTACCGCGCGCTGCTCGAGGGCGAGCGCGGCCGCCTCGACTTCGTGGATATCTCGACCCCGCCCTGCGACCACGCCGAGATCGGGCTCGCGGCTTTCGACGAAGGTCTGCACGTCCTCTGCGAGAAGCCGTTGACTCCGACGCTCGAAGAGGCTCGGGCGCTTCTCGAGGGCGCGAAGCGGGCGAAACGGGTGCTTTTCCCCTGCCACAATTACAAGCATGCGCCGGTCGTGAAGGCGATCCGTGAGATCATCGACTCGGGGCGTATTGGCAAGGTGCGATCCGTCACCCTCTCCACCTACCGGAACACCCACGCCAAGGGCGTGACGGAATGGAAAACGCATTGGCGCCGCGAGCTCAAGTACAGCGGCGGCGGCATCGCGATGGATCACGGCAGTCACTCCTTTTACCTGACCTTCGACTGGCTCGCCTCGTATCCGACGGCGGTCACGGCGAAGATGGTGAATCAGGAGCCGGATCGCTGGGACACGGAAGACTGCTTCTCATGCGTTCTCACTTTCCCGACCGGCCTTGCGCACGCGCACCTGACCTGGACCGCCGGGGTCCGAAAAGTCATCTACTCGGTCCAGGGCGAACGGGGCGCGATCACGGTCGACGACGACGATCTGCAACTCGCGACGATTCGCGCGACCGCTGGGCCCGACGTCGCACAGGGCGCCGTCGACTGGGACGTCGAGCGCCGGAGCATCGCCTCTCACTGGATGGACGCGAGCCATGTCAGCTGGTTCAACTCGCTCTTCGACCCCTTCGCGTCCGCCATCGAGCGGGGCGAATGGGTGGGTCGCGAAGCCCGCGAGTCGTACCTCTGCATCCAGCTCATCACCGCCGCCTACCGCTCCGCGCGAGAGGGCTGCCGTGAGATGCCGCTTTCTGCGGAGTCGCCAGTCTAGGTCTC
>CAYJTX010000034.1:0-8274 GCA_964372615.1 uncultured Bacteriovoracaceae bacterium
AACTCGGTTGTTCCGCCTTCGGGCAAGATTCTTTCGGGAGGCGTGGATTCGAACGCGCTTCATAAGCCGAAGCGGTTCTTTGGTGCGGCGCGGAATATCGAGGAGGGCGGGTCCCTGACGATCATCGCGACGGCCCTGATCGAGACTGGAAGCAGGATGGACGAGGTCATTTTCGAGGAGTTCAAGGGTACCGGCAACTCAGAGATTCACCTGGATCGAAAGCTCATGGAGAAGCGAATCTTCCCCTGCCTTGATATCAATAAGTCCGCGACAAGAAAGGAAGAATTACTGATTCCGAAGGAGATCCTGCAGCGCCTTTGGATCCTGAGGAAAGTCCTCCACCCGATGAATACGGTGGACGCCATGGACTTCCTGCTCGACAAGGTCTCCCACACGAAGACCAACGAGGAATTCATCAAGTCGATGAGTGGTTGATCGCGGAAGAGGGATTTGGTACTTCGGCGTTTCTAAAGAGTTTGAGGGCGTGTCGAGCCGGGAGGCTCGCGTGTTATGAAGCAGGGAGTTCACCCACATTATATCGAGACGACCGTGACCTGCGCGTGCGGGACAGTGATAGAAACCCGCGCGACGAAGGAGGGCATGAAGATCGAAATCTGTTCGAGTTGCCACCCGTTCTTCACCGGCAAGCATAAGCTCATCGATACCGAAGGCCGAGTCGAGCGGTTCATGAACAAGTACAAGAAGAAGAAGAAGCTGACGCCGCCGGCGTAGCGCTGCAGGCGCGCGTCGGGCCGGAAAGCTCGCATGTGTGAAAACGACGCATGAAGGAGCCCAACCCTTATACCAGCATCGGGGGCCAGGCGGTGATCGAGGGCGTGATGATGCGCTCCCCGCATTTCGTCGCGGTCGCGGTTCGAAAGCCGGCCGGGCGGATCCAGGTCCGTAACCTCCCTTACCGCAGTGTCCTCGATCGCTATCCCATTCTCAGGAGGCCGCCTCTCCGTGGCGTGGTGACCCTCCTTGAGTCGATGTTTCAGGGAATCGATGCTTTGAGTTACTCGGCAAACGTCGCGGCCGAGGCCGAAGCGCACGGTGAGTCACTGTCGAACTGGGCGATCGCGGGCTCGATCCTATCTGCGTTTCTTCTGGGGATGGGGCTCTTCGTGGCACTTCCTCATTTCCTGACGGCGCTCTTCACCTCAGGCAGTGGAAGCGACGGGATCACGGCCCAGAGCCCGATTTTCCACCTCGTGGATGGCGTTCTCAAGATGGGTATTCTGCTGGCCTACGTCTACGCGATCTCCCTGATGAAGGACATTCGGCGAGTTTTCCAGTACCACGGGGCGGAGCACAAATCGATTTACGCCTTCGAAGCCGGAGAGGACTTGACGGTCGAGAACGCGCGCCGACACTCCACCTTGCATCCACGGTGCGGTACGACTTTCCTTCTCTTCCTCGTGCTGATCAGCATCGCCGCCTTCAGCATGCTTTTCCCTCTCTTTGGTTTGACTGAAGTCTCGACTATACCCGTCGTCAATCACTCGTTCATGATCGTCGTGAAAATCGTGCTGATGCTTCCGGTGGCGGGGCTCTCGTACGAATTCATCAAAGTGTGCGCATGTCGGATGGACAGCCAGTTCTTCCGGGCGCTGATTTGGCCAGGAATGATTCTCCAGAAATTGACTACGCGAGAGCCCACCGACGACCAGCTCGAGATCGCCCTCGTGTCGCTCCGACAGGTGCTTCGGCTGGAGAAAGGCGTGCCTTCGCCCCAGCGCCAAGCGCTCGGTGACGTCTCGCTGCGGGCCCATGACGGCCGTCTGGAAACAGGCGACCTGGACGAGGAGTTCGAGATCGGCCAGCTTGGGGAGCTCGGCCGCGTACAGGCGGTCGTCTCCGAATTTCCAGAGGCCTGAGCATGTTTGCCAAGCTGGCGGCGGTCGAGTCACGTTTCGTCGAGATCGAAAGCCGGCTTGCGGATCAGGCGTTGGCTAATCAGCCCGCCGCATTCCGGAGGCTCTCGCTGGAGCATGCCGGGCTTCAGGAGATCGTCCTCGAGTATCGTAGGAACCGGAAGCTCGAGGAGGAGCTTCGATCCAATCGCGAGCTGCTGGCGGAACGAGACGCCGAGATCGTCGCCCTGGCAAAGGAGGAAGTCCGGAGGCTGGAGCCTGAGATCGCGGAATCTGTCCGAAAGCTCCAGATATTGCTGCTGCCGAAAGACCCCAACGACGAGAAGAACATTCTTTTCGAAGTGCGCGCGGGCGCGGGTGGCGACGAGGCGGCGCTCTTCGTGGGTGAGCTTTTTCGAATGTATCAGAAGTTCGCGGAGCGGCAGGGCTGGCGGGTCGAGATTCTTTCGAGCAACCCGACTGGCATCGGGGGTTTCAAGGAAATCATCTCGACGATCGACGGAACGCGGGTTTACAGCCGGCTCAAGTGGGAGGCGGGGGTGCACCGTGTTCAGCGGGTGCCCGCGACTGAAGCTCAGGGGCGAATTCACACCTCGACTGTCACGGTCGCGGTGCTGCCGGAGGCAGAGGAAGTCGACGTTCAGATCAATCCGGTGGATCTTCGAATCGACGTTTTTCGCTCGGGCGGTGCCGGCGGTCAGGGCGTCAATACGACCGACTCCGCAGTGCGGATCACTCACCTTCCGAGCGGGCTTGTGGTGGTTTGCCAGGACGAACGCTCCCAGCACAAGAACAAGGACAAGGCGATGAAAATTCTGCGCTCGCGCCTGCTCGAGCAGGAGCAGACGAGGGCCGCGCGCGAACACTCGGAAACCCGGAAGAGCATGGTCGGGACGGGGGATCGGAGCGAGCGCATCCGTACCTACAACTTCCCGCAGACTCGGCTGACCGACCATCGAATCGGCCTCACGATCCACCAGCTCCCCGAAGTCATGGAGGGTCGGATCGAGGAGATTCTTGACGCGCTCCAAAGGCATTACCAGATGGAGGCGCTCAAGTCCCAGGGTCTGGCGTCGATATGAGGAATTTCGATGAGGCTCTGCGCCGAGTCGTGGGGGTCCTGGAATCCAGCGCTGAGATTCGTAAACGCGGAGTGGCTCGGGCCGAGGCTGAGCAGATTATGATATCGGCCGCGCGCGCCGTCAGCCGACTGAGGTTGGAACGAGTCGATCTCTACGGGATGGGTGGAGAGCCGATTTCTCCGGGCGTCGCGGCGAAGGCGCTGTCCATTGCAGAGGCTCGCGCGAGCGGAAGACTCCTCCAGCACCTCACGGGGTCGCAGGCGTTTCTTGGGCACGAGTATCGCGTGACTCCTTCCGTGCTGGTGCCTCGACCCGAGACGGAGGCGCTCGTGGCGGTGGCGCTGGCGACCCTGCGGGGCCGACCGTCCCCGCCTTGCGTCGGGCTCGAGGTGGGACTGGGTAGCGGCGTGATCAGCATTGAGCTACTCGCTCAGCACTCCGGGCTACAGATGGTGGCCTCGGAGCTGTCGCGGGCGGCCATCGAAGTTGCCGGCGAAAATGCGAAGGCGATCCTGGGGGAGAAAGGGGCGTCCCGGCTGCGCGTGATTAGGCCTCAGGGTGCGCTGGACGTGCTCGATCCCTTTCCGGAGGCGATCGACGCGCCCGCCGATTTCCTCGTGAGCAACCCGCCCTACCTCTCAACCGAGGACGAGATTGATCCTGAGGTCCGGCTGCACGAGCCCGGCGAGGCACTCTTCCCGGCTGGTGGAGCTGGTCCGATGCACTTCTATCGGCGGATCGCAGAGGGGGGCGAGGCGCTGCTTCGTCCCGGGGGGTATGTTTTTCTCGAAGTTCCGCACCAGCGGGCTCAATCAATTCGTGGGGAATTTGAACGAAGCGGATGGCGTGTCGTGATTCACCCTGATCTGAACGGGCGCGAGCGAGTGCTTGTGGCAGTGCGCGAGTACCGGTGGGAAACTCGCGCGAATGATTAGGAGAGACTGATGGACAAGATGCGGATCCGGGGCGGGCGCGCCCTCAAGGGCCGGGTGGAGGTGGGCGGCTCCAAGAATGCGGCGCTCCCGATCCTGTTTTCCTCGCTTCTCACGGATCAGCCCTGCGTGCTCCGCCGGGTCCCGCGGCTTCAGGACATCCGGACAACTCTCAAGATCCTGGCCCACATGGGCGTCCGCACCGAGGACCGTTTGGATCGCAACGAGCTGGGATTGAACGCGGCCAGCGTATCGGCGCCTGAGGCGCCCTATGACCTGGTCCGAACGATGCGGGCCTCCGTCGTGGTGCTCGGGCCGCTCCTAGCGCGCTTCGGACATGCCAAGGTCAGCCTGCCCGGCGGTTGCGCGATCGGAGCTCGACCGATTAATTTCCACCTCGCGGCTCTGGAACGGTTAGGCGCGCAGATCGAGCTCAATCAAGGCTACGTGATCGCGTCGGCCCGTCGCCTGACGGGTGCTCGGGTGCCGCTCGAGTTTCCGAGCGTCGGTGCGACAGAAAATGTGCTGATGGCAGCCTGTCTCGCGAAGGGTCAGACCCTCATTGAGAACTGCGCCAAAGAGCCAGAGATCGTCGACCTGGCGAAAGCGCTCCGGTCGATGGGCGCGGAGATTGCGGGAGACGGCACAGAGACAATCGAGGTTCAGGGAAAGGAAAAACTCGGAGGCATCGGCCACGAGGTGATGGGAGATCGCATCGAGGCGGGGACTTTTCTGGCGGCGGGTCTTGCGACCCATGGAGCCGTGGAGGTGAGCGGGATCGAGCCCCTGCATCTGGAGGCGGTGCTCTCGAAGTTCGAGGAAGCCGGGGCGAAGATAGAGCGGCTTTCAGAAGGAATTCGGATTCAGGCGGGAGGGCGCCCCAAGGCGGTCGACGTGACCACTCAGCCCTTTCCGGGGTTTCCGACCGACATGCAGGCCCAGCTGATGGCGGTTCTCTGCATGGCCGAGGGAACTTCCGTCATCACCGAGACTATCTTTGAAAATCGCTTCATGCACGTTCCGGAGCTCTCCAGACTGGGGGCCGATATCGCGACACGCGGCAAGAGCGCGATCGTGAAGGGCGTCGCCGAGCTCAGGGGCGCACCTCTCATGGCGACGGATCTGAGGGCGAGCGCGAGCCTCATTCTCGGAGGACTTTGCGCGCGGGGCGAGACGATCGTGAACCGGATCTACCACCTCGACCGCGGGTACGAGCGCATGGAAGAGAAGCTCGAGAGCCTCGGGGCGGACATCGAGCGCGTCAAGGGGACATGAGCCGCGCCACGAGGCGGCTCAACGGGTCGTAGACGAATCCGGGGATGCATCTGAGGAGCCAGTAGACCGGTCTCCAGAGTATCGGGGCGACAACTCGCGCCTTTCCCTTCAGCAGATCGCTGACAAAGACCTCTCCAGCCCGATCGACCTTCATGAGGAAGGGCATCGGATTGCCGCCTCCACGGGTCATCTCGGTATCGACGAATCCCGGCGAGATCTCGCAGACGCGGACGCCCAGAGGAGCCAGGTCGGTGCGAAGCGACTCGAGATAGGTCGTGAGGGCCGCCTTGCTCGCACAGTAGACTCCCGAGAACGGGAGCCCCCGCGCCGAGGCGATGCTCGTCACTCCCGCGAGCGTCCCCCTGCCGCGTGCGACCATCCGGGGCTTCAGAGCCTCGATGCCGGCGATCGCGGAGACGACGTTCACGCCGATCACTCGGGCGACCTCCTCGGTACAGTCCCGTCTGCGTGAGGTCTCGGCGTCGATTCCGGCGTTCGCGACGAAGAAGTCGACGGGTTCCGGGTCCTCATCAAGCTCGACCAGCGTTCGACGAAAGAGGGTCAGGTCAGAGACGTCGACCGCTCGCGTCTCCACGCGAGGCGAGCCGGCCTCGCGGCAGGCGCGCGCGACCTCGTCAAGGAGCGTGGCTCTTCGGGCAAGCAGCGCAAGGGAATGGCCCCGGCGGGCGACGGCCAAAGCCATCGCACGACCGATACCGTCGCTCGCTCCGGTGATCACGACCCGCATGGGGTCACTCTTATATCAATCAGGCGAGGAGCGCGAGGACGGCGCCGACCGCCGCTCCGGTAGCGGCCCCGATCATGTTGACGACGTCATTCGTGATTGCGGGCCGTCCGCTGTGGTGAACGGTCTCGACTCCACAATGCTCTCGCTTCTCGAGGACCTTGCCGCATGAAACGCAGCGTTTCTTGTGCTGGAGAGTCGCGCCGACGACGCTGTCGACGGTACTTCCGATCAGGCCGCAGGCCAAGGCACCCGCGAAGGCGCCAGCCGTCATGGGGTAGGGACTACCCACGGCCTGGACGACTGCGACCGGAACCAAGGCTCCAAGGGCCGCGGCCACGTAGCCAAAGGCGGTGATGCCCCCGCTCAAGCCCGTTGGAACGGGCTGAAACGTCCAGAGGAGAACGGGCCTTCTGCGCGAGAGGATTCCCAGCTCGGACGCGAAGGTATCCGCACACGCAGCGGAGACGCTCCCAATGAAGGCCCAGAAGAAGACGCTCGAGGGATGGATCGCATGCGCGATCGCGAGCGCGAAGCAGACTCCCCCGTTCGCGAAGATCTGGAGGTAGTCCCTGCGGCTGCCCTTCTCCTCCACGCGCTCGAAATCCATTGGCAGGCCCTCGCCGCGAATTCTCTCGGCAAGTCTCTCAGCCCACTTTCCGGCCCAGTTGATCGAGAGGAAGAACGCGAGAAGAGGCGCGAACCAGGCGACGCCCCCGAAACCGAGCACAACATACGAAAGGAGCCAGGCGGCGACCGCGCCATTGAGGCGCAGGTAGCCTTTCAGCTGGCAGGCGAGCGCGATCGCCAGCGTCATACAAGCCGCGGCCGTGTGCCAGTAGACGGTCGAGGCTTCCCAGGAGACCGCTTCACGAAGAAAAACAGCGCTGATCATCGGAATGAGGAGATTGTCTGTTCCCCAGAGCGAGAGGGCCTCGACCGCGGTGACCAGGCCACCCGCAAGCGCGCCGATCAGGGCTGCCTGAGCCCACCCGGTCAGGCCGCTTGAGCCGAGGAGGAGCGTGACGGTGATGAAGGAGACGACAAGGACCGTCACCGATCCCTCGATCGTTCGGACCTGGGCCCCCAGGTGGTACTTTCGTCGGCCATAGGCCTTGCCCACGAGCGCAGCCAGTCCGTCCGCAAAGGCGAGCAGGAGCACGCTCGCCTGAAAGAGCGCCGGCTGGTCCCAGGTCAGGAGCGCCGATCCGTAGAGCGCGATAGGGTAGTAGACCGCGCCCAGCGATTTTCTGCGAACCGCATGGATCGATTGCATGAAACCCAGGAGCTTCGTGCCAACGAGCAGGAGGGCAAAGGCGGCGGACAATACGCCTACGGTATGTACGGATTGAATGTAGTAAGGAAACGTGAACACAACGACGCCACAGAAGATGTGCGCGAACTTTCGGGTTCTTTCGGAGGCCCATCGCGCACGGTGTCTCAGATACTCACCGACTCCGAAAGTACCGAGCACGACTCCCGATATTGTCACCACAGGTATTAAGTCGTTGACTAAAAACATACGGAATTTAATACCATGAGTGCCTGGTATTCGCACCCCTGCGTCAGACATTATAAATTCTCTTTAAGAATAGGGTCTTGTGCGAATTTTCCAGGAACGCAATAATGGGAGTCCAACTCCAGGCTCCGGCCGGATGGAACCATGAAGCGCGTACTCATCGTCGACGATAACACCGACAATCTGACTGTCCTCAGCGAGATGCTGAAGGGGCATTTCGAGACGCTCACGGCAAGCAGTGGGCGGGAGGCGATTCAGTCCGCCGTCAATTCCCAGCCCGATGCCGTGGTTCTCGATGTCAACATGCCCGAGATGGACGGTTTTGAAGTCTGCTTGCGGCTGCACGAGCAGCCCTCGACCCGACAGATCCCGATCGTGATGCTCACTTCCCTGACGGGCGTAGATAACCGGGTCAAGGGGCTGGAGCTCGGGGCGGATGACTATATCCTGAAGCCATTCCACGCCCAGGAACTGATTGCGCGAATCAACGCGAGAGTCAGGCGCCTGGACTCCCGCAAGAGGGAAGAGGCGGACGTCATCGTCGGAAATCTCAGGCTCGAGCCGAAGTCAGAGGGTGTTTGGATCGATGGCGAAGCCGTTCAGCTGACCCAGCTTGAGTTTGAGTTGCTTCGGTTTTTCCTGGAACACCGGGATGAGGTGATTTCCCGGGCCCGGCTGCTGGGAGACCTCTGGCCAGACGCCGTCGTTTCGGATCGTACCGTCGATACCCACGTCGCGAATTTGAGGAAAAAGATCATGAAGTTCAATCACCCGCTGACGACGATTTACGGGGCAGGGTACATCCTCAAGTCCGAGGCCTAGCAGGCTCATTCGATCTTTTCGTCGA
>CAYJTX010000034.1:8284-14815 GCA_964372615.1 uncultured Bacteriovoracaceae bacterium
TTCCGCCCTTTCTCTGGCGTCGTAGCGAGGAGGAGTAGGAATGCTGGCCGAGCGATCGCATCTTTCGCGCGCTCTTTTGAAGGAGCGAGAAGAGCTGAAGAAAGGCGGTGGCGACGCTCGGAACTGGCGGGGCCAATGGCTGCTGCTGTTCGTGCTTAGGTTTGGACTCTTCGCGAGAGGCCTCCGGGGGCAGGGCTCGCACGAAATCCTTGCCTGCCTGGCGTTTCAGGCCGGGGCCGCCGCTGGGGGAGTCGCGCTCCCGCCTCTCGGTGATTCTTCCCGAGGTTGATGCGACAGGCGTCACGAACTTGCTGAGCGCGGCTCCAATCTTAGGGAGCACTGCCGGGAACCTGCACTTTCAGCCGAGAGAGAGCCTGGAGAGTGGGGGGAGATGAGACTCCTTAAGCCGATCCAGTGCGAGTGCGTACACTCGTTCGCCTTCAGAGATCCTTTCGGTCTATTTTAAAGAAACTTGAGTGGTTTTTTCTGATATTTTTATTCTGTAAATACATATGTTTAACATCGGTAGAGGGAGGTCCCAATTGACCCATCCAGTATCTGATGGTAACAGTTGGTCTCTTTTCGTGTGCTGGGGGGTAAGCTGACTGAGGGCCCTACGTATGGCTGGAGACTTATTCGAAAAATGCAGGACGTTTGAAGACGCAAAGCGCGTGTTGAACGCGGGCGTCTACCCGTTCTTTCGACCCATTGAGTCGACCACGGGTTCCACAGTCGTGACCCATGGCAAGAGACGGGTCATGATTGGTTCAAATAACTACCTCGGGCTGACTCACCACCCCAAAGTGCAGGAAGCAGCCAAGCGCGCCATCGATCGGTATGGAACGGGCTGCACGGGATCCCGGTTCCTCAATGGAAATCTCGCGCTTCACGAAGAACTCGAGCATGAGCTCGCCCGGTTCCTTGGAAAGAAGGAATGCCTGGTCTTCAGTACCGGCTTCCTGGCCAACCAGGGGGCCCTTTCGTGTCTCATTGCCCGGAACGACGTGATCTACAGCGACCGTGAGAATCACGCCTCGATCATTGAAGGCACGCGAGTAGCGATCGGCGACACGGTCAAGTTCCGCCACAACGACGTCATCGACCTGGAACGTGTCCTACTTCAAACACGTGAAAAATACGATGGCGCGCTGATCGTCGCCGATGGCGTATTCTCGATGTCCGGTGACATCCTGAACCTGCCGGGAATTCTGGAGCTGGCCAAGAGATTCAATTGCCGAGTTTACGTGGACGACGCCCATGCCCTCGGCGTGCTCGGGCCCAAGGGGCAGGGTACGGAATGGCACTTCGGCATGCCAGGATCCGCGGATCTGGTGATGGGTACGTTTTCAAAGTCCTTCGCTTCGATCGGTGGCTTCGTGGCGGGCGACGAAGACATCATCCACTACATCAAGCACAAGGCGCGTACGTTCATGTTCAGCGCGGCGATGCCGCCGGCTGCTGCCGGCACGGTAGTGGAGTGTCTCAAGGTCGTTCAGTCAGAACCGCAACACCTCGAGGCCCTCTGGAAGAATGCGAGGCGCATGCAGCGTGAGCTGGTCTCCATGGGTTACAACACCCTGGACAGCCAGACTCCGGTCATCCCCCTCCTGGTGGGCGACGACTTCACCGCGTTCCACTTCGCACAGCGCCTTTATGACCACGGTGTTTTCGCTACGCCCGTCGTCAAGCCGGCCGTACCCGAGGGCTGCGCGCTGATTCGTACGAGCTATATGGCTTCCCACACCGATGCAGACCTTACCTACGTTCTCGAGGTGCTCGAGACATTGGGCAGGGAATTTGGAATCATTGGAGAAGGCGGCCATCAGGCGGAGCTGACCGAGCTGGCCAGAAGTCACTTCGGCGTGAAAGCGGCGGTCGCAGAGCCGCTGGCAAGGAATGCCTCGGCTCAGGCGCGCTGAGACGCCGTCGGACTGGTCATTTCTCCTCGGCCCCCTGGCCGAGCGCGGTGGCGCACGTAAGTTCCTTGAGGTCAGCCGAAACCCTTATTTCGGTCGGGCCTATGGGCTTTTCGCGCTTGAAGGCGAAGTGGGGCCGGGTCGGGCCGCGATTCATCGCGACGACGCCTGGTGTCGGGATCGAGGCCGGGCCGTGGGATGGGTCTCTTTGCTGGATGAAAGTTCGACACCCGAGTTTGTTGAAGAGGTCATGCGCTGGGCGCGTGACCAGGGCCTTCAGGAGCTGAGAACGTATCGAGGGACATCGATCGCCCAAGGGCTCGGCTGGTCACCGGGGGCAGGGGAATCAGCACTGCGAAGGGCCGGCTATTCTCCGGAGGTCGGTCCCGGCCATTCCGACTGGAGCGTGGTTCTGACGGATGCGCCCTTTCTCGAAAGAATCCAGGCAGAGTGGGAGCGTCAGCGGGAGTCCCGAATGTGGGCCAGTCAGCCGCTCGTGCAGGCCGTAAGGGATTGGCCACTCCTGGCGAGGGACGTCCTATCGTCACTTGAGCTGGACTACATCTATAAGTCAGTGCGGCACCTCGTAGTGGAGCCGGCGTCCCGCTTCTTCCAGGTCGATGGTGCAGCTGCGGGGGCCTGGCTGGCTCTGGATCCAACAGCGCCTCGATGGTTCCATTTCCCTCGACGTCGCGAGCGTCTTTTCGTTCTGACCTTTCCGATGCTCGCCTTGTTCAAGCACCTGAACCTCGAAGCGGCTGCGTTGGCGGAGGTGCTTCGTACTGCAGCCTCCCAGGGCTGGAGGGAAGTCGTGTTTCTCGCGGTCGATGAGGACAAATCCACAGATCGCCTCCGTGAGGAGCTGACCGGCTTGGGTTGCTCGAAAGGAAAAGTGCTGCCGAGCTATCGGGTCAGTGTACGATCGACGCAATGAGCGTCATCCGCATCCTCGGCGTAGACCCGGGCTCACGACTGACGGGTTATGGGTGCGTGGACCTCGTGGGGCGCCAGCTGGTGCATGTGACTCACGGAGTGCTCAGGCTCGCAAATACGGGCGGGCGGGCTCGAATCGCGCTCGAGGATCGGCTGCTGGCGATCCACCGGGGCTTGTCCGAAGTCATTGACCGGCATGCGCCGCGAATTCTGGTCATCGAGCGCGTGTTCTTCGCCAAGAACGCGGTCTCAGCTTTGAAGCTCGGTCAGGCGAGGGGTGCGGCGATTCTTACGGGTGCGATCCATAGGTTGCAGATCGCCGAGTACAGTCCGAGCGAGGTCAAGTCGGTGGTGACGGGGCACGGTGGGGCCGATAAGCACCAGGTTGCGAAGATGGTTCGGCTTCTGACCGGCTGCCAGGGATTCGCGACTCTAGACGCGTCGGACGCGCTGGCGCTCGCGGTCTGTCATGCGCAGAAGTTGGCTACTCTCGGTTGTCGGCCGACTGCATTAGAGTCAGTACTTCAGCAGTCCTCTTTGACTCAAGGCACGGAACCCACTGCTCAGCGGAAGGCTGGGCAGCGGATGTCTCTTGCCGAGAGCGTAGCCCATGCGGCAGAGAGAAGAAATCGGAAGGCCGAACGATGATCGGATACCTGCGCGGGCGAATCGTCGAAGCGAGTGAGGGACGGGCGATCGTCGCTGTATCGGCGTCGTCCGATTCGGATGCTGGTGCGATCGGATACGAGGTGTACGTTCCGGCGCGAGGCCCGTATCTCGAGTGGCGGGCCGGGCAGGGAGTAGAGCTCCAGATCCATACTCATGTGCGCGAAGATGCGCTGGATCTTTTCGGCTTCCTTTCTCGCGAGGAGAAGGCTCTTTTTCTGGTCCTGCTCGGTGTTCAGGGAATCGGGCCGCGGGCGGCCATCGGCATCCTGTCAAACGTCGAGGGTAAGGACTTCGTGCGGGCGATCCTCGAGGGCGACCGCGGGTTTCTCACTTCGATTCACGGAGTGGGTAAGAAGAAGGCGGAGCGGTTGATCATCGACCTGGCCGATCCGATCCGAAAGATGACTGACCTTGGGCTTGTGGCTGGGGCAAGCCAAGGAAGAGGAGGGCCGGCGGGCGCGATGACGGAGGACGTCTTGACTGCGTTCGCGGACGCTCGAACGGCTCTGGTCGGGCTCGGCTATCGGGAGGCCCAGGTCCAAAGTGCGCTGCGGCGGCTCATGGACGACGGAGTGCGCCCCGCAGTTCGTGCGGAAGATCTGATTCGAACGGCCCTAAGAGAGCTGTGACAATGACGGACGTGAAGGGAGAACAGAGACTCGTTTCCAGCCGAGAAATCGCCGCTCCCGAGGGAGTGGAGGAGTCCGTCTCGGCGGGCAGCCTTCGGCCGAGCTGCTTGGGTGACTACGTGGGCCAGTCTCGCGTGAAGGAGAACCTTTCGCTCTTTCTGGACGCAGCACGCGGTCGCGGTGACGCTCTTGACCACGTACTGCTCTCCGGCCCGCCCGGTTTGGGCAAGACCACCCTCGCGCACATTGTCGCGCGCGAGATGGGAAGTCAGCTTCACGCCATCACGGGACCGAACATCGAGAAGAAGGGAGACCTGGCGGCGATCCTGACCAATCTTGGGCCTCGCGATGTCTTGTTCATCGACGAGATCCACCGGCTGCAGAAGACGATCGAGGAAGTGCTTTACGGGGCCATGGAGGATTTTCGGCTCGATATCATCATCGGCCAGGGTCCTGCCGCACGCACGCTGAGGCTTGATCTTCCGCGTTTTACGCTCGTAGGAGCGACAACTCGTACCGGTCTCCTTACAGGCCCGCTTCGGGATCGGTTTGGAGTCCAGCTCCGTCTCGATTTCTACCCGGTCGGGGATCTCGAACGGATCCTGGCGCGATCGGCGGGTATTCTGGGAGTCGACATCACCCACGACGGTGCGAATGAGATCGCGAAACGCTCTCGGGGAACTCCTCGAATCGCGAATCGCCTTTTGAGGAGGGTTCGAGACTTTTCTCAGGTGCGTCGGTCCGGAGGAACGATCGATCGGGGAACGGCCATCGACGCCCTTCGAATGTTCGAGGTGGACGCTCGCGGCCTCGATGCGATGGACCGCAGGTTTCTCGGAATGGTGATCGAGAAATTCGACGGGGGCCCTGTCGGCATCGAAACACTATCCTCGGCGCTCGGTGAAGAGCGCGACACGCTTGAGGATGTATATGAGCCGTTTCTTATCCAGGAAGGGCTCATTCAGAGAACGCCGCGCGGTCGAACCGCGACGCGACTTGCGTACGAGCACTTAGGTAGGGCGATGCCGGTCCGGCCAGTTGCGGAGTCGCTCGGCTCTAGTGATCCGCAATTGAGTGTGTGAAAAAGCGCACACAACGGGCAGCTAGACTGTGGCGCGGAGTCCACAAGTACTGAATTTAACTGTCTTTATAGGTCTCTCATGACGCAGGCTAGTTTATACTATGCGTCATCATGTGAGTTAACGGAATCACGACTAAATCCATTTTCAATTTAGGTGAAGCGCGCAGGTCGGTCTGCTCCGATGGAGAGCGGCATATCCCTTGCTCAACTCGGGTTAGGCAGCAAGGAGCGCTATGAGTTTCCAGAAGACACTCAAGAGGCCTATTGAACTTCAGGGAGTGGGGCTTCACTCAGGGATCGCAGCTCGGGTGGTCCTGCAACCTGCGAGACCGAACCGAGGCATCAGCTTCGTTCGGGCCGACCTGCCGGGGCGTCCCGAGATTTCCGCTCATTACAAGAACGTCGTGAACACCCAGCTCTGCACGGTGCTTGGCCGCGGGCCGGTGACTGTCGGCACCGTGGAGCACGTGCTTGCCGCGCTTCAGGGAATGGGAGTCGATAACGCGCAGGTTGAGGTGTACGGCAAGGAAGTTCCGATCCTCGATGGCAGTGCCCTTCCCTTCGCGAACGCGATCGAAGAAGCGGGACTTGCGACGCAGGCGCTTCAGCGAGCGTATCTCGCGATCCGGCGGCAGGTGGAGCTGAGACTGGGAGAGAAGTGGGCTGTCGCCGAGCCGTCAGTTCGATTCGAGATCCAGGGTTCGATCGAGTGGGATCACCCCGCGATCGGATATCAGGAGTTCCATTACATCGAAGGGCGGACTCCCTTCAGCGAGCTCGCCGGAGCGCGTACGTTCGGCTTGCTTCGCGACGTCGAGGCGATGAGGCGAATGGGCCTGGCGAAAGGTGGGTCTCTCGACAATGCGGTCGTTCTGGACGACTCGGCCGTAGTGAACCCGGGGGGCCTTCGCTTTCCGGATGAGATGGTTCGCCATAAAGTTCTGGATGCCCTGGGTGACTTCAAGCTCGCGGGGCTTCCGATTCAAGGCTATTTTCGGCTCCATCGTGCGGGCCATGACCTTCACGGGCGCCTGCTCCAGGAGATCTTTCGCCGTCCGGACTGCTTCGAGATCGTCGATCCTTCGACCGAGATCGGTCTGCCGCTCGCCGTGCGGGCCCGCGTCGCCGCGACCTGAATCGTAGCCGAATCGGGCTGCATTCGCGATTGACGGGGTTACCCCCGTTCGCTAGCTTTCACGCACTAATCCCAGTGCGCGTGTACCGTGCAGGAAACACGCGCATATGTTGTGTCGGGGCGTAGCGCAGCCTGGCTAGCGCACTTGCATGGGGTGCAAGGGGTCGT
>CAYJTX010000035.1:0-14733 GCA_964372615.1 uncultured Bacteriovoracaceae bacterium
GCCCGGCGACCGAGAGTTCATTCCCCACGTTTTGAATGAGCGGCCCTTCCAGGGCACGATCTGGTACGAGGGCACCGAAGTGCGGCGGGCGGAGGTTGTTGCGCTTGAGTAGGGCGGTCTGCGGAGACTGGGAATAGTCGCTTATCTAATAGAGTTATGAAATTGATCGGGTCGACTTGGGTCAGCCCGAACAGGTCCCTTTCACCTGAGATTGGAGCCCGAGCATTCAACGGCCACCCGCGCCGAGCGCTGGAGCAGCCTCGCGGCCACCGCGCAGAGCGCCGTGACGGACGCGCCGGGCGGCAGTCGCCTCGAGCGCGTGCTGGCGACGAAGAGCGTGTCGCCGTCCTCGGCGCAGTGGAAGGGCTCGATGACTCGCGCAAGCCCGGCGTGGGTCTGAGCGGCGAAGCGTTCGAGCTCCGGGCGGCTGAGCTCGAAGTCCGTGACAATGAGGGAGAGGGTGGTGTTGCCGCCAGGGGGCTCTGGCGAATCAGATCCGAGAGTACTGTTAGACAGAAACGCATCCGCGGGATCCAGGCGCCGGCCGGTCTCCGGATCGCGCGAGCCCGCGAGAATCTCGCCGCGCTCGCCGATCACGTTGCCAAGCGCGTTGACGACCGTGAGCGCGAGAATCCCGCCGCCATGCCACTCCTGAGCGGCCGCTCCCTGGCCCGAGGGCTCGGCGTACCGCCGTCCGAGAATTTTCCCGACGCTGACGTTCGCGCCCGCGCCCACTCGGCCGATTACGGCGACGCCCACGCGTGCGGAGTCGAAGGCGAGCTTTCCTGTTTCAGCGGTCGGATACGCCGCGCCCTCACGGCCCGCGAAGTCGTAGACGACCGCCGCCGGAACACTCGGAATTTCGGAAAATCCTGTGCGCCCCTCGCGCCTCTCGAGGAGGCGCTCCATCACTCCGGTCGCCGCCGCGAGGCCGTAGGTCGAACCGCCCGCGAAGACGAGCGCGTCGATGCCGGAAAACGCGGAGCCGGCGCGAAAGAGATCGCTCTCGCGGGTGGCGGCCGCGCCGCCGCGCACGTCGACGGCCGCGGTCGAGCCGGGCGGAAAGACGATGACGGTGCAGCCCGTCGGCGACTCATTATGACGCAATGAGCCAATAGCAATTCCTGTGATCGAGTGGCGAATTTCCATCTTTGGGAGGGTTGCGCGACTCAGGCCGAACCGCAAGAAAACAGGCAGAGGAGACCCATGACTCCACACACAAATATCACCGTGCGCTAATACTGCACCGCGTCATTGCAATACGTTACAAAAGAATAGCGCACTGCGTTAGTAACAGCTACAACGCGGCCCATTCGTCTCGTCTCGTTCGGCGGAGTCTAGGGGAATTGGCCGGTGAGCGTGGCGAACCGCAAGGCTCGCACAGCCGTGCGCGGCGCTCGCGCTGAAGGGCCGTGAGGCTCGCAAGTCTTTCTCAAGTCTTTCTCAAGTCTCAATCGGGAGAAAAGCCATGAATCGTGAAAGTGGAACGTACGTGAAGAGAGCTCGAATCTCGATCGGCTGGAGGAGCCTGGCGACCTCGATGGCGGTGGCATGGGCGGCGGCGGCGGTGCCAGCGGCGCAGGCCGGGACCGCCGAGCTGCTGAGAATGCTCGACAGCTCGTTCGGCCGCTTCGTGCTGGGACGCACGGAGCAGGGGGCGCAGCTCGCGGGGCGTGTGCTGGGGCGGCCGCTGGCCGAGGGCACCGACCTGACCGCTCTCCTGACTCGGCTCGAGTCGCGCGAGCTCGCGCGCGTGTCCCGCACCTTCGAGCGGTCGCTCACGCGCGTCCGTGAGAGGTTCAAGGCCCAATACGGGGAAGACGCCCTCGCGACGAACGGGCGGGCCTTGCGGGAGCTCGAGGAGCAGTTCCTTCGCGAGCTGGTCGCGCGTGAGCTCAGGCTCGATCCGATGCTCTTTCCACCCTCGATGCGCGGGGGCTACAGCCTTTCGCGGGAGATGTTCCTGCGGGGCACCGGCTTTACTCCTTCGGGCGCGGAGCGGCTGCTGCGCTTCCCCCGTGGCGTCGATCCGGTGCTGCATCCGGACTGGAACCTCCAGTTCGGCTTCGAGTCCGAGTACGCGCTCAACGAGTGCGGCAAGCTCCTTGAGGTTTACGGTCCCCGTGAGGCCGAAAGCGGCATTTCCCGAGGCCAGTGGCTCAACATGGCGGAGGCCGAGCGCATGGCCTGGGTGCAGGCGAAGCTGGCGAACGTGCCGGTCAACTCCGAGATGGCGGGCCTCGTGAAGCTCGTCGAGGCGCCGGAACTCTCGATCCTACCGGAAGAGCTCGTCTTCGACTCGACCGGCAATCTTGAGATCGTCATCAAGCCCGTGCAGACGCTTGAGGAGTGGCATCAGCAGATCCGGCTCATCAACGAGCGCTTCGGCGCGGGTTCGATGCAGGGGGCGATCAGTTCGCCGAGCGATCCCTTCTTCGGGAGAGTCGAAGGCGCCTCGATCGATCGTGCCGTGAAGGAGGATCTGGGCTTCCTGAACTTCATCAACGACTTCGACGTGCTCCAGAAGCTCGAGGCGGGAGCGGCCCGCTACGCGGCCGATCCGTCGAGGGCGGTGGCGCAGGGGTTCCAGCATCCCTGGCTCGGGCCCATGACCCGGCTGAAGCAGCTGCGGCTCGAGCGCTTTCTGGCGAAGAACGCTCTCGGCGAGTACTACGAGCCCCATCGGCTCACCAACATTCGTTATCGCGAGGGATCGTTCAAGTACGTGGGCAGCACCTCGTACCGGCCCGACATTGCGGGCCCGGAACGGGCGGTCTTCGAGATCCGAGACGCGCACAAGAACTTCGAGCTGCTGCTGGACCGCATGCTGCGATCTACTTTCTATCTCCAGTGGGGGCGCGGACAGTTCGCCGCGGCGGCCGAGCTCAGGGCGCTCGATACCGTGGTGGACTTCGAGAAGCTCAGCCCGGCCGTGCGGCGGATGCTCGAGAAGGCTTTTCCGGCGCGGATCAACCCCACGGTCGTCTATGACGAGGAGAACCGGATCGCGGCGGAGGTCTACCGTAACTTCGCATATCCGATGCGTGACTGGAACCCGATGCTGCGATTCCTCGGGCGGCCGACGCTGGCGGCCGAGGTGGCGCACGCGCAGGCGAACTACGTGAGCAAGCTCGAGCGGATCGCCGAGGAGCTCGCCGCGGGCACGATCACGAAGCAGCAGGCTTTCGTGCGGGCCCAGGGTGCGCTTGCGCAGTTCGCCGACGAGAGCGGCCTCGCGCGGGCCTACGGCGCGTTCCAGGAGCGGAGCGTCTTCGGTAACGAGTCTTTCGATCGCTACATGGCGTTGACCGTGCGGGAGCTCGGGCCGATGAGCCGCGCGTTTCCGAGCTCGACCTGGTCGGGAGAATTCGGCGTGCGGATGCAGCGATTCGCGAACCGCTGGCCCCAGAACGTGAAGGTGGTCGAGAACGTGCGCTTTCCGTTCGAGGGAACCGGAGGCTACCGCCGCGAGGCCAGCCGCAAGGTGCTCGTGATCTCGCAGGAAGGGCTCGACAGCGTGCAGAAGGCGGCGCTGCTGAAGGATTACGTCGACGCGTTCTCTCAAGGCGCGGTCTCCTTTCCCGTTCAGGAGCGAGGCGGGACTCTCTATACGCGAGTCGGCAGCCGAACTTTTTACTGGACGGGCGGAACTGCGACCGAGTCGACCTACGGTCTTGCCGGCGGCCGACGGCTGGAGCCGATGGTCGTGCTGAGCCCGGAAGAGGAGCTGCGGCTCCGCTTCTACGTCGACCTCTCGACTCGCGAAGGTGGCCGGATGCTGGGGAGCTTCAGCAGCTATCCGGGCGTGCCCGATGGCAACACGCGCGGTCTGCTGCGGGACAACCGCCCGATCGCCTCCGGTCACCGGCACAACTGCACGACCTGGGTATGTACGGCGCCGATCGGCTCGGGCAACCAGCACCTGCATGAGCTGGTGGGCGCGAGCCGCGGTTTCGAGGTTTACTCGAACCCGGGCTGGTGGAACAGCTACCTGGGCGGCGCCGCCCGCGCGGACCGGGTCGGCGCGATCGTGTTCTGGACGGATCAGCCGCTCGGGGCCGAGCTGGCGCGGATTCGCCCGGGTGGGCCGATGATTCCCTGGGACTACAGCCTGCATTAGCCGAGCAGGTTGAATGTGCGGAGCTCTTCCCCTGACTCAGCGCACGGCCATCGATCGAGGTGGGAATGTCCCTATTTGGGACATTTTCCGCCTGGACGTGAGGAGAAGTGCCTGGCTTAGATCCCAAGAGACATGCTGACGATCGGACTTGTGCAGTACGACGTGACCGGTGGGCTCTCGGAGCGGGAGCTCTGGGTGAAGATCCGCGCGCGCTGCGAGGCCGCTGCTGAAAGGGGGGCCGGCCTTGTTGTCTTCCCGGAGCTCTTCACCGCGGACCTCTTCGAAAACGGCGCGGACGTGGCGTCGGAGCTCAGGTCGATCGAGCGGATCTGCCGGGACGTCGCCCCCGCCTACCCTGGGAAGCTCGCGGCGCTCGCGCGCGACCTCGGCGTGGCGATTCTCGGCGGGTCGCTTCCCCGCCTGGCCGGTGACTCAGGAGGCATTCACAATACGGCCTACCTGGCTTTCGCCGACGGACGATGGGTGGCCCAGAACAAGCTCTTCCTGACCCGCTGCGAGTCAGAGGATTGGGGATGGAAGCCGGGCACCTCGCTCGAGCCGGTCCTGGCGCCCTGGGGCCGGACCTGGATCGCGATCTGCCTCGACGTGGAGATGCCGTCCCTGAGCGCGCTCGCGGCGGCCGAGAGGCCGGAGCTGATTCTCGTCCCTTCGTCCACGGGCTCGATCCACGGCTATCGCCGCGTGCGCTGGTGCGCTCAGGCGCGCGCGATCGAGCATCACGCGTTTGTCGCTCAGGTCGGAACCGTCGGGACGGGTACGACGACGCCGAACATGAAAGGGCAATACGGGCAGGCCGTGATTCTCACCCCGAGCGACGAGGGCTTTCCGGGCGTTCTGGCCGAGGGTCCTGCGAACGAGCCGGGACTTGTTTTGGCGACCCTCGACCTGGGCCACCTGAGGGAGAACCGAAAGACCGCCTCGGTGTATCCAGCGCGGGAGCAGGTGCTGCGGAGCGACCCTCCCGGACTCGGGAGGATCGGGGGAGAGGTCGATACAGGGGGGCCAGAGGGGCTCCCTCGAGGAGTACTGATATGAAGGGACGCATTGGGTTCTTGCTGGTCGTGCTCGGAGCAGGCAGTCCGGCCGGCGCAGTCGAGGTGAAAGGCCCGCGCGCAATCGAGCCGCTGGCGCGCTGGGCTTGGGTCATTCACGGAGCGCGTCTCTGGACCGGCGGAGCCCTGCGCTCCGACTGGGATGCCGTCGCGATCTCCGGCGGGAAGATCGCGCGCGTGGGCCGCTCCGGCGACTTGCTTGCGCTCTGCGCGGCGGGCTGCGCGCGCGCGAACGCAGGCGGGGGCTTTCTCATGCCGGGGTTTCATGACTCCCACGCGCACCTGGCCTCGGGGGGCGCGGGAGAGCTTCGCGTGCGAGTGCGGGGCTCGTCCGTGTCATCCATTCAGAGCGCCGTTCGGAAGTTCGCGGCGGCGAATCCCGCTTCGCCCTGGATCGTCGGGCGAGGCTGGGACGCGGCGGGCTTTCGGGACCTGGTGCCGACACGCCAGGATCTCGACGCGGCGGAGGCGGTGCGGCCGGTCGCCCTCATCGACAGCGACGGCCACCAGCTCTGGGTGAACACCGCCGCTCTCGCGGCGGCGGACGTGACGCGCGCGTCGCGCGACCCCGAGGGGGGGACCGTCGTTCGCGACTCGAGCGGAGAGCCCACGGGCCTCCTCCTCGAGAACGCCGCGGATCTCGTCTACGACCGAATGCCCCAGCCTACGGAGTCCGAGCGCGTGGAGTACATCACGCGTGGCCAGCGGGTCGCGCTCGACGCCGGCGTCACGTCGGTCCAGGGAGGCGCCATCCCGCTCGCGACCGCGCGCGCCTACCAGAGGATGGACTCCGAGGGAAAGCTGCACCATCGCGCGTTTCTCTGGGCGCCACTGGAAGCCGTCGAGCCGAGAGGCTCGCGCCCTGAAGACGAGGAGCTCGCGAGCTGGGTCGCCTGGGATCACGCGCTTCCAGCCGGCTCGCGGGTGCGGCTGACGGCATTCAAGGGTTTCGTCGACGGGGTGATCAGCTCCCATACGGCAGCCATGCTCGAGCCCTACAGCGATCGGCCGGAGGTCGCCGGAGAGCCGGCGATTCCCGCGAGCAAGCTCGGGGAATTGGTTCTGAGGGCGAACCGGGCGGGCTACCCCGTCGCGCTCCACGCCATAGGCGACCGTGCGGTGCGGATGGCGCTCGACGCGTTCGAGAGCTCGGCGCGCGAGACGGGGCTGCGACTCGCGAACCGTGTGGAGCACATAGAAAGCATGAATCCCGCGGACGCTCCGCGCTTCGGAGCACTGGGCGTCGCGGCCTCCATGCAGCCCAGCCACATGCACTTCGGTTCGGCGGCCTCTTCCTACTATCCCGCCCGCCTCGGTCCGGCCCGCCTGCCTTTCGCCTTCGCCTGGAGCTCGATCCAATCCACCGGCGGCCTGCTTCTCTTCGGAACCGACTTCCCCGTGGTCGACATGGACCCGCTCGAGTCGATTTCGAGCGCGATCTTCAGGCAGTACGGCGACGGATCGCCGTTTTTTCGCGAGCAGGCGGTTCCGCCGGAAACGGCGCTTCGCGGCTGGACGGTCCATCCCGCGGTGGCGATCGGCCTGGAGCGTTCGCTCGGCCGCCTGGAGCCCGGCTTCGAGGCGGACCTCGTCGTGCTTCGCGAGGATCCGAGGCTGGCGCGGGAGGGAAGCCTGGGGCAGAATCGGCCGAAATGGGTCTTCATCGGTGGCATTCCGGTCAGGTGGCCTTAGTCCTTTCGACGCTTGCGCTTGCGGTCGGCGCCCTTGCGGGGGAGCTTGAGCCGATCCGAGAGGTGGTCGAGCCGGGTGGGACCTGGGACCCGGCGCGGTTCGCGAAGGTGGCCGTCGTGCAGTGGGCGCCCGAGCAGCCCGCTCCCCTCGGGATCACGCGCGAGGAGGCCGAGCGTTTCAAGGCCGGCAATCGCGCCGTGCTCGAGGGCTACGCGCGGGAGGCCGCGGCGCGCGGAGCCGAGTGGGTGGTCGTTCCGGAGTTCGCGGTTCTCGGCTATCCCGACATCCCCGAGCTGCCTCCAGAGGACGACGAGTACCGAAACCGCGCGGACCTCGAGCCTTACGTCGAGACCGTTCCGGGCCCCACGACCGGGTTTTTCGGCGCGCTTGCGCGGGAGCTCGGAGTCTGGATCCAGGTGGGGTTCGCGGAGGTCAATCGCGCGACCGACGCGTATCACAACGTGGCGGTGGTGATGGACCCGCGCGGCCAGGTGGCGGCTTCCTACCGGAAGCAGAACCTCTTCGCTCTCGAGCACCAGTTCCTGGTGGCCGGTACCCGCAATGTCGTCTTCGAGGGCCCGTTCGGGCGGGTAGGGCTCCTCATCTGCGCGGACGTCTACTCGGAGCGGGTGCTCTCAGGCTACCTGCGTTCGCGCGTCGACGTGCTCTCGCTCAGTACGTCCTGGGCGCAGTGGAACACGGGGATGGAGACCTTCAGGAGGGCGGCGAGGCGCGTGGGTGCCCACCTCCTCGCCGCCAACCAGAATTACTTTCCCGACTCGGGGGTCATCAACCCGGACGGCTCACTTCAGTCCCACATCCGCCAGACGACGGGCCTGGCTTACGGGTACCTGCCGCGGGTCAGTCGGCGGTAACGAGCTCCTGGGCCGAGCGAACTTCGACCTGGCGCTCATTGATGAAGCCGACGCCCAAGGTGACCTGGACGCTCGCTGTCGGGCGGATGCACATCCGGCCCATCGAGCTCGGGTTGTTGAGGTTGAAGGCCGTCACGGTAAGCGTGATCTTGCCGCCGCGGGTGCGAGACTGCTGAACCGTCACCGGGCCGAGCGAGTCGAGGCAGCCGCCCAGGCCGAAAGTGAGCTCCGCGAACGAGACCGGCGCGCACATCGCGCCCGGAGGGCAGCGGGGCACGCGAGTGCCGACCGAGACCTTCGGTGCATCGAGCAGGGTCATCGAGGGGATGATCCGCCCCGGGTGAGAGAGATTCCCCCCCGTCCCGGTGGGTGTCGGGTGGGTCTCCTCAGACACCCCGGGGGTCGAAGCCGAACCCCCTTTCGAGGTAAAATAACGGGGATGCGTGCGAGGACGCTTTCGCGGAACTTTCTCTGGCTCGGTCTCTGCCTCGTGGCGGGGCTATCGGCGCCCGGCTGCGGCAAGCGCAACGTCGCGAAGTTCAGCGGAACGCCTCGGCCGCCGGCCAGCGGCATCATGATGGTGACTCGCGCGGAGACCGCTGACCAGGGTTCAGGAACCAGCGAGCAGCCGGACCCGAATCCGGGCATGCGGGTCAAGCGATTGACCGTCGGCGGCTACTACCTACGACGCAACGATTCGACCAGTCCGAACAACAATATCAACGCCGGAATCCACGGCAACCCGACCGCGACAGAGTAGAGCAAGCTAGAAGCGGATTCCCAGCCCGAAATCTAAGAGGGTCTCCAGCGTCTTGAGCGTGCTGTCTTCCGCGCCGCCGACGGCGGGGGTCCACTCGTACTGACTCATGTTCAACCGGTAACGCCCCTCGAGGGAGACCCGCGTGCCGAAGAAGAGCGTCACTCCGATTTCGGTTTCCGAGCCCGCCGTGCTCTTCAGGGCGGAGGGAAAGCCGGAAGCGCACCCTCCGCCGTCGACTCTCATGAGAATCGAGCCCCCGAACTCGATGCTGTCGGCCACCTTGCCGGTGAACGGGTGTTTCGTCCGGATCTTCATCGTGAGCCGGCCGCCTCCTCCATAGGAGAAGCGGCGGACCGAGGAGCTCGGCGCCGTGTCTGGCCCGGTAATGCGAAAGACAGTGCTTCTCTCGAGTCCGACCGAGAAAATGGGGGCGAGCCGAAATCCTCCGTGGGCTGAGAGATTCAGATTGGCCTCAAGCTGGCCCTGGGAGCGCGGCTGCACGAAGGTCTTGCCGAGCACGAACTGCCGGAGAATCTCAAAGCGAAGCGTGGTGGAGAGAAAGAAGCGCGTGGCGTCGGTCTTTTCGGGCCGGAAGCGCGCCTCGAAGCTCACCGCGTCGATCGTCGAGGTGGCGGTGCCGTTGAAGCCCGCGTCGACCTCGTGGCCTGTGTACTCGATCGTGCCCTGAGTGTAACGCCCGAGCAGCAACTTCTCGGCGGCGGACGCGGTCCCCGGATTCGCCCACACGAGCGCACCCAAAAGAACCACCAAGGCGTGTGCAAGCCTAGGCGAGGCCATCTCTGATACGTAAATCGGTGTTTTTGTGTGAATGACTGAACGCGCCCAGCGTTAGACTGAGCGCGCTATCACTTACTCGTGAGCCGATGGATCGGCCGATGGGATCGGCTACGAGGAGTTCTTGAAGTTACGAAGGAAAGTTTCCGCACAGACGCGGCGCATTTCAGGGCGTCAAAAGAATCGCGGATGCCTGAAGGCGCGCTGCGAGGCGCACGATGGCCGCGCGCAGGGCCTGATGACCGACGAGCGCAAGGTGTTCTCTACGCTCAGGCGTGCTTGGCGGATAGCGCGGTCTTCGTCTAGCCCGCGCGGCGACCGGATCGCTCGTGAGAGTGCTCACGCAGCAAGGATCTGAACCCATCCGAAAATGCGCTGGCTGGGCCTCGCGTTCCCGGCGAAGCCGGGGAGGCCTCGCCCTGGCGAGCTTCCTGCTTCCGAGGCGCAGGACGGAGAGCTAGCCGCGCAACTCGGCCTGGCAAAGTTCCCTCGCTGGCCGTAGGCTTGACGGAATGCCCGTTTTCCCTCACCGCCGCGCCTACATCGCGACCTTCGCGATCTCGTGCGCGACGCTCGCGATGGAGATCATCCTCACCCGGATCCTCAGCGTGATCACCTGGTACTACATGGCCTACTTCGCGATCTCCCTCGCGATGCTCGGGATGACGGCCGGCGCGATCGCCGTCTACTTCCGGCGCGATCGCCCGGCCGAGCTCGCGGATCGCCTCGCCTTGGCTTGCCTGGGTTTCGCCTGGACGGTCCCGGTCTCGCTCGTCCTGCTCTGCTTGATTCCCCTCTACTCGGTCGAGGTCGGAACCGCGCTCATGAACTTCCTTGCGCTGGGTGCCGTCAGCCTCGTCTGCGCGGTGCCGTTCTTCTTCTCGGGCGTCGCGATCACGACCGTACTGACGCGGCTCGGCCTTCCGGTGGGCAGGATCTACGCCGCCGATCTCGCCGGCGCCGCGTTCGCGTGCGTCCTCGTCCTGATCGGCTTCGAGGCCTTCGACCCCTACACGATGATGCTCCTCTGCGGCGCGCTGGGCGGTTTCGCGGCCTGGCTTTTCGCCGCCGGGTCTGCGGGCGACCCCGGAAAGAGTCGCCGCAGGCTCGCGCTCGCGAGCGCGGTCGCGGTGGGCCTGCTCGCCTACGCCAATTTCGCACAGGGCCGCCACGGCCTGCGGCCGCTCTTCGTGAAGGACCGCGCGGATCGCCCCGACATGTGGTCGCTCGAGCGGTGGAATAGCTACTCCCAGGTCGTGATGGGGAACAAGCTGTACCAGGCCACGTCGCAGATGTGGGGGGCGAGCCCGAAGTGGCAGAACCAGATCCTGACTGAGGCCTACCCCATCAGGATCGACGCGCACGCGGCCACGGGGCTTCGCCGCTTCGAATCCCTGAGCGACCTCGAGCACCTCAGGTACGACGTGCCCAACATCGGCTATTACATCGGCAGAAGGGGCCAGGCCTGCATCATCGGGGTAGGCGCAGGACGGGACGCCCAGAGCGCGATCCTCTTCGGTCACTCCGACGTCGTCGCGGTGGACGTGAACTCGATCCTTGTGGACCTGGTCGAGGGCGAATTCGGCAAGTTCTCCGGCCTGGCGGGGCGCCCCGGAGTCCGCCTCGTCGCCGACGAGGCGCGAAGCTACTTCAGCCGCCACCCGGAGCGATGCGCCGTGCTCCAGATGTCGATGACCGATACCTGGGCCGCGACCGCGGCGGGAGCCTACTCCCTCTCCGAGAATTCGCTCTATACACTCGAGGCGTGGAAGGTCTTCTTCAGCCGGCTCGCGGACGACGGCCTTTTCTTCGTCTCACGCTGGTACGCTCCCGAGAACGTCAATGAGGTCGCCCGGATCGTGATGCTCGCGATGGCGACGCTCCTGGACCTGGGCGTGGCCGATCCCGCCCTCCACATCGCCCTCATCGGCCACTGGAACGTCGGGACGCTCGTCGTGGGGAAAGCGCCCCTCTCCGCCGAGGATCTCGCCAGGCTCGGGGCTGCGGTCGCCGATCTGCAGTTCACTCCCCTGGTCCTGCCCGGGACTCCCAGCTCGACTCCGCTTCTTCAGAGGATCCTTGAGGCCAGATCTCGCGCCGATCTCGCGCGCGTCGCCGACGACCAGGAGCTCGACATCTCGCCGCCGACGGACGAGAACCCCTATTTCTTCAACATGCTCAGGCTCCGGAACCTCCGGGACCCGCTCACCGGCAGTTCGGGAGCCATCGGCGGCAATCTGCGGGCCACGCAGTATCTCCTCGGCCTCATCGCGGTCCTGCTCCTGCTGGTTTTCACCACGATCGTCGTTCCGCTGTGGATCAGGACCGGAGGGTCCCTGCGCGGGCGCCTGGGCGACGCTCGCTTCAGGGTCGGGGCGTCGTACTTCGCGCTGATCGGGGCCGGTTTCATGTTCCTCGAGGTGGCGCTGATCCAGAGACTCAACCTCTACCTGGGGCACCCGACCTACGCGCTCTCCGTCATTCTCTTCACCTTGATCCTGAGCACGGGCTGCGGGAGCTACCTGAGCGAGCGCGTAGTCCTCGGGCGCGGGAGGCTCGGACGCCACTTCCCCCTGCTGATCGCGGCCGCCGTCGTCGTGGCGAACCTCGTCGCCAAGGGAATCACGATCGCCACGATCTCCTGGCAAACGCCGGCGAAGATCGCCCTGGCGATCGGCGTCCTGTTCCCGGCCGGGATGGCCCTCGGCATCGCGTTTCCGCTCGGGATGCGCCTGGTCCGGGCCGGGCAGGGCGACGAGACTCCCTGGTACTGGGCCCTCAACGGCGTCTTCGGCGTCCTGAGCTCGTGCCTCGCCGTGCTCGTCTCGATCTACCTCGGCATCTCGGTGAGCTTCTGGATCGCGACAGCGTGCTACCTCGCCCTCACGGCATGCACCCGCTCGCTGATCCGCGAGTCTAGCGGCTGAGCGCCGACCCCTGCGTGCCTGCCGACACATGTTCAGGGATTTGACAGCCGGCGCGCGCCGGGCGCCCGAGGGTCGTTTACAAGATCGACCAGAACGGCTTCCCCATGTACAAGTGCCAGGACATCTCCAGCGCGAGCGGCACGCTCTTCACCTTCCACGAAGTCCAGATGCCCTCCGGCCATGGAGAGTCGAGGCTGTCGACAGGTGTCAGGGCGCTTGGCGGCCCGCCGCGCGCGGGGCGGTTCGGGTGAAGGTCACTCCGGGCGTGTTCTGCTCGGCCCAGCGCAGGGCCCAGTCGGATTTGAACAGGACTACCGAATTCCCGTCGCGGTCGACAAGGCAGCGGCTGTCCTCCCGGCGCTCGAAGGCGCCGGGGTCGAAGCTTGCCTCCGGCTCGACCCAACGCGCGTGAAGGAAGGGCAGCCGCTCGATGCGGACGTCGACGCTGTACTCGGTTCGGAGCCGATGCTGGAGCACCTCGAACTGGAGGGCGCCTACCGCGCCCAGGATCGGGTCCTTGTCGCCCAGGCCCCGCTGCGCGTAGACCTGCACGACCCCCTCTTCGCTGAGCTGCTCCAGGCCCTTCTTGAGCTGCTTGCGCTTCATGGGGTCGCGGATCACGACGCCTGAGAAGTGCTCGGGAGAGAAGCGCGGCACACCCTCGAACTCGAGCGCGGAGCCTTCGCAGAGCGTGTCGCCGATCCGCAGCTCGCCCGAGGTATCGAGCAGGCCGACGATGTCGCCCGGCCATGCCTCGTCGATCATCACGCGCTCCTGCGCGAAGAACTGCAGGGGCTTCGAGAGCTTCACGCTCTCGTTCAGCCGCGCGTGGCGGACGGTCATGTTTCGCGTGAACCTTCCCGACACGACCCTGAGAAAGGCCACCCGATCGCGGTGTGACGGATCCATGTTCGCCTGGATCTTGAAGATGAAGCCGGAAAACGCCTCGCGCACGGGCTCGACCTTTCCTGAAGCCGAGGCGCGCGCCGGCGGCGGGGGGGCTAGCTCGATGAAGCGTTCGAGAAATCGCTGTACGCCGAAGTTGTTCATCGCGCTGCCGAAGAACACCGGGGTCAGCTGACCGTGGAGCACGCGCTCCAGGTCGAAGGCGTCGCCCGCGACCTCGAGCAGCTCGAGCTCTGACTTGAGCTGCGTGTGCAGCTCGCGGGCCTCGTCCTCGTCGCTGCGGGGCCCGCCCAGCAGGCGCAGGAAGTCGGGGTCGTCCAGGCTCGTCACCCGCCGGGGCTGCAGGCGCCCCTTCACGTTGGCCTCGCCCTCCGTCTGGAACGCGAGCACTTCCGCGGACTGCCGGTCGTAAATCCCGCGAAAGCGGTCGCCCATGCCGATCGGCCAGCTCATCGGGCAGGAGCGGATGCCGAGCACGTTCTCCAGCTCATGGAGCAGGTCGAGCGGCTTGCGGCTCGGCCGATCCAGCTTGTTCATGAAGGTGAAGATGGGCAGCCCGCGCATGCGGCAGACCTCGAAGAGCTTGCGGGTCTGCGGCTCGACGCCCTTCGCCGCGTCTATCAGCATGACGGCCGCGTCGGCGGCGGTCAGCGTGCGGTAGGTGTCCTCGGAGAAGTCCTTGTGGCCGGGCGTATCGAGCAGGTTGATCTGGTTGCCGCCGTACTCGAACTGCAGCACGCTCGTCGAGATCGAGATGCCCCGCTGCTTCTCGAGCTCCATCCAGTCCGACGTCGTGTTGCGCTGGTTGGCTTTCGCGCGGACCGCGCCCGCCAGGTGGATCGCGCCGCCGTAGAGCAGGAGCTTCTCGGTCAGCGTGGTCTTGCCCGCGTCCGGGTGCGAGATGATCGCGAAGGTGCGGCGGCGGGCGACTTCCTTCTGGAGTTGAGCTGTGAGCGGGTTCACGGAAGGGACCGTAAACCGCGCGCCCCGGCGGTGTCCAGGGGTGTCGCCTGCGACACTCCCCTGCGAATCCCGAAGCGATCTGTTCGTGGGAGCGACCAGACTGGAGGTATCAGGAGGCTCCATGCGACTCTTTCTCTTCCTCTCGGTCCTGCTGGCCGCTCAAGGATCTTTCGCCGGGAATCGAATCGCCGTCATCGCGACGCTCTTCGATCCCGAGACTCACTCGAGCGACGTGGGCTTCATGTCGGGCCTGCGCGAGTGGCGGCTCGAGGGACTGAGTCCGGACACCACGGTCATTTCGATCCAGGCCTCGTCGGTGCCGGAGCTTCGCGAGAAGCTCGCCTGGGCGGTGCGCGATGCATTCGGGCCGGTCGTCGGTCGCTTCGCGCCCGGCGCGCGAGCGCTTTTCACGGGTTGCAACCGGGTGATCCCGACCGAGGACCGCGAGGAGATCCGCGAGGCGATGGGTCTCACGGCCCGGGCGCTGGGCCTCCACTCCGGCGCGCTGTATCTGAATTCGAACGCCGGGTCGGACGCGGTCGAGCAGTTTTTTCTCGCGCGACCCATGGCTAGTGCGGAAACTGAGGCACCCCGCAGCGCCGGTTGATGGAGAGCTCGAAGG
>CAYJTX010000036.1:0-6354 GCA_964372615.1 uncultured Bacteriovoracaceae bacterium
TCAAGACGAAGATCGAAACCATCCGCAAGCTGCTCCAGGATCGTCAGAATCCGCCCAAGATGCTCGCCTCGCTCTCGAGCAGCCTGCCTTCGGACGTCTGGCTCAGCTCCTTTTCCGTGGCGGATGGCAAGGCGAAGTTCGCGGGCATGTCGACGAACTACAATCAGATCTCCGATTTCATGAAAAACGTGAACGACAGCGCCTACTTCACGGGTTTGAGCCTCGTGACCACGCAGCAGACCAAGGACGAGACCGGCGCTGACGCTGCCTCGTTCGAGCTCTCGGCGGACATGAGGAACTGAGGGCGGCGTGGGCAACGACAAACTCAAGGAGCTGCTGCAGAAGATTCCCTGGCAGGCGCTGCTCGTCTGCTACGTTCTCCTGCAGGCCTGGGGCTACTACGAGTTCATCAGCTCCCCGGAGTCGCCCCTGATCCAGAAGATCGGTCAGGTCGTCGAGGCGAAGAAGGAGATCGCCGCCCTGAGCACGAAGGTCAAAGCCGCCCAGGAGTTCTTCCGTTCCCTGGACGCGAAGCGAGCCGAGATCAGGGCCCTCACGTTGCAGCTCGACGAAATGAAGAACGCGCTGACCGAGGAGCTCGATGTACCGGCGTTCATCAAGCTGGTGGCGACGGAGGCGAAGAAGCTCGGCGTGAACGTGACGAGCATCCGCCCCACGGTGGCCAAGGAGCACGAGTATTATTTCGAGCAGGCGTTCGACCTGAGCTTCAACTGCGTTTACGTGCAGCTCCTCGTGTTTCTGGAGCGGATCGCCAGCCTGGAGAAAATCGTCCGGATCGACGACCTGCTGATTCGCCGTTCCGGGCCGAGCACGGCCCGATACGTGGAGCTGGTGGGGACTCTGCAGCTGAAAGCCTACAGGTATCTGGGTTCAAAGGCCGACGAAGTGGCACGAGCGGGCGGCAGCGACGGGAAGGGCGCGCCGGCGCCCGGCGCCTCGCCGGCCCCAGGGGCAGGACAATGAGAGCGCGATTCGCCGTGATCGCGCTGGTCTGGGCGGGCCTGGGAACGACTCTCGCCGCGAACGCGGCGGCCGAAGCACCCGGGGGGGGGACCGCTCCCGTTCCGCAGGCCGAATCCTCGAGCGGGGTCGCGGCCGTTGCCGGTTCCGAGGCGATGAAGCTGCGGGACCCTTTCAAGAGGCCCTCCCTGGACGTCACGGGCGGAATCCCGAAGACCGATCTGGAAAACTTCCAGATCGAGAACATACGGATGGTGGGAATGCTCTCGGGTCCTTCCAACAAGCGGGCGATGGTTCTGGCTCCGAACGGGAAGACCTATCTGATCGCCGAGACTGCCAAGATCGGCATCCGGAGCGGGGTGGTCACGAAGATCAACCCGGACTCGATCGAGGTGAAGGAGAAGATCGTCAACGTCCTGGGGCAGGAAGAGGAGATCAACACGGTGATCCGCCTCCCGGACGAAGCGAGGCCGACGCGGTGACGTCGGGGGAGGTGGGGCATGAGAGCTGACTGGATTCGAGAAAACCGGGCCCTGTTTCTCCTGGCGCTCCTGCCCTGGCCCGCGGCCGCGGCCTCTCTGGTGACCGGAGTCGACTTCAAGAACGTCGGTTCCAACAGCGAGATCACCGTGACGGCCGATGGTCCCATCACGTTCGAGAAGAAGGAGAATTCGGGGGATAGCCAGATCGTCCTGGAAATCAAGGGCGCCACGCTCGCGAAGAGCGTGAGCCGCAAGCTCGACACGTCCTCGTTCGAAAGCAAGGTCACGCTGATCAGCCCCTACCAGGCGGACGACAGCCCGGATACCGTTCGGGTGGTGGTGCAGCTCAAGGAGTTCGTCCAGGCCGAGGCCAGCCAGGACGGCAACTCGGTGAAGCTCGTGCTGCCGGGTGCCGGGGGGGACGCCGTGGCTTCCGCGCCTCCCGCCGAGGCGCTCGCGGAACCGCCTCCTTCGGACACCCCGCCGGTCGTCGCGGAAGCCACGGGCGATCCGGCGTCTCTGGATAAGTTCATGGAGAACCGGGAACGGAAGGTATTCACCGGAAAGCCGATCACCATGAACGTGCGGGACGCGAGCGTGGTGGAGGTCTTTCGCCTCATCAGCGAAGCGAGCGGATTCAATATCGTGGTGAGCGAGGACGTCCAGGGTACGATCACTCTTTCGTTAGCGGATGTTCCCTGGGACCAGGTGCTCGACCTCGTTCTGCAAACCAAGTCGCTCGCGGCCGAGCGAAACTACAACGTCCTGAGGATCGTGACCGTCGATGGCTACCGGCGCGAAAAAATCAACGAGCTTTCCGCGAAGGCGGCCGCGGAGGCCAGCGCGCCGAGGATCACGCGGGTATTCCCGATCAGCTATGCGCAGCTCGGCTCCATGGTGACAATCCTCACCACCTTCGGAACCCAGCCCGCGGCGGCGCTGGCCGGCGGAGGCGCGGAGGGCGCCCGCACGGCCACCACCCAGATCATGCAGGATCAGAGAACGAACTCGATCATTGTCCGGGATCTCGCAGAGAATATCGATCGGATGAAGAAGCTCATCGAGATTCTCGACACCGAGACGCCGCAGGTGCTCATCGAGTCGAAGATCATCGAGGCGCGCGAGTCGTTCACGAGGGCGATCGCAGGGAACATCGGCTTCGGGAACGCGGGGAACAACACGCAGTTCTTCGCGAGCTTCAACAGCGGCAACCCCCTGGATCAGCTTCTCACTAACGGGAACGGCGCCGGCATCTTCGATACGGGAGAGGACATCTCGGCGACCTCAGCGGGTGGGGCAAACTTCGGCATCTCGCCGACGCTCACGTTCCTGCCCGGCATTCAGCGGCTCAACGCGGTCCTGAACATCGCCGAATCCGATGACCTCGTGAAAGTCGTGGCGTCCCCGCGCACCGTGGTGCTCAACGGTCAGAACGCAACTATCACCCAGGGCTTGCCGTTCCAGCAGCTGCAGCCGGTGGCAGGCACGCTCGGGGGCGGGTCCGCCCCCGTCACCGCGCAGGCGAACCTGACGCTGGGAGTGACTCCGATTGTCACGAATGACGGTGGGGTCCAGCTTACGCTCAATATCCAGAACGACACGCCCGCGGCTGGAGCGGCTGCTGGCTCCATCACCCGGAACCTCTCGACGCAGGTACTCGTGCCGAGCGGCCAGACCCTGGTGCTCGGGGGCATCTACCGGATGGAGTCGACGATGAACAGCAGCGGGATCCCGCTGCTCCGAAAGATCCCGATCATCGGGGTGTTCTTCGGCAGCGAGGCGGAGGCCGTGGCGCGGACGGAGCTCTTCATCTTCGTCACGCCGCGGATTCTCAACAAGAAGGAGGCCGGTATCTCCGGCTGATCGCGATGGCCTCCCCCCCGCTCCTGTTCGAGTACCTGAGAAAGTACCAGGAGAACCCGGACTCGCGGGTCTTCGCGCCGCTCGCCGAGGCCTACCGCAAGGCGGGGCTGGTCGACGAGTCGATCGAGATCGCGCGAGAGGGGCTTCGGGTTCACCCGACCTTCGTGGGGGGGCGGGTGGCGCTCGCCCGCGCGCTTTTCGACAAGAAGCAGTATCAGGAGGTCGTCGAAGAGCTGACGTCGATCATCCAGGATGTGCCCGACAATCTCGTCGCCCAGCGACTCCTGGCGGAGTCGTATCTCATGCTGAGCCGGCCCGCGGAGGCTCTCGGGGCATTCAAGATGCTCCTGTACTTCAGTCCCCAGGATCCCGAGACCGCCAAGATCGTTCGTGAGCTCGAGATCCAGGCCTATGAAAAGGGCGCCCTCGTCCTGCGATCAGATCCTCCGGTCTTCGAGGAACGCCCGGCGGACCGGGCCATCTCCGACTCGCCGGACGTCCGGAAGTTCGCCTGGATCGGAAAGATCGAGAGGCTCCAGCGCCTGCTGGAGTCCGTCGCCCGTTACAGGGCTCGAGTCGACGGTTCGGCTCCAAGTCCTTGATTGCCCGAAAGGGGGCGTGCTACGACCTCGGGTAATGTACGCAACCAATGAGTTCCGAAAGGGTCTCAAGCTTGAGATCGAAGGAGTTCCCTATGAAATCGTGGACTTCCAGCACATCAGCCCTGGCAAGGGCCGTGCGTTCACGCGAACCAAGCTTCGGAATCTGCTGACCCAGAACGTCATCGAAAGGACGATCACGTCGGGCGACAAGATCGACCGCGCGAATACCGACCAGCGTGAGATGTCGTTCCTCTACAAGGACGCCGCGGGTTTCCACTTCATGGACCAGGCGAACTACGAGCAGGTCGCCATCCAGGAGGAGCAGCTCGGGGACTCAAAGGACTTTCTTCAGGAGAATCTCGTCATCAAGGTCATGTATTTCAACGAGCGCCCGATCGGCGTGGAGCTGCCGGTTCACGTGATCCTCAAGGTGGTCGAGACCGACCCTGCGTTCAAGGGCGACACCGTCACCGGCGGCACGAAACCCGCCAAGCTCGAGACGGGCGCCACGGTCCAGGTGCCTTTCCACATCAAGGAAGGCGACGTCATCCGGGTCGATACCCGCGAGTACACTTATGTCGAAAAAGCCAACAAGTAAGTCCGCTCGAGCCGGCCCCGACCTCGAGCAGCTCGAGCGGCTGATTCTGCTCATGGCAAGGCACGGCCTGGGCGAGCTCGAGTGGCAGAGCGGCTCGGACCGAGTGGCGCTCAAGTCGCTCGGGGCGGCCAGCCCGGCGCAGCCAAACGCGCCCGTCGCGCAGCCGCCTTCGGCGGCGCCGGCCCCGAGCCCGGCTCCCGCGGAGGCTCCGAAGGCGGCTTCGGAGCCCGCGAAGCCGGCCGCGAACCAGAAGCAGGTGACCTCTCCTTTCGTGGGGACTTTCTACCGCGCGCCCTCGCCGACGACCGAGGCCTACGTCAAGGAGGGGCAGGCCGTCAAACGAGGGGACGTTCTTTGCATCATCGAGGCGATGAAGCTCATGAACGAGATCGAGTCCGAGGTGAGCGGCAAGATCGTCTCGATCCTCGTCGAGAACGGCCAGCCGGTGGAGTTCGGCGAGCCGCTCTTCCTGGTCGAGACTTGATGCAAGGCAACCTCTTCCGCAAGGTGCTGATCGCGAACCGGGGCGAGATCGCCCTGCGCGTGATCCGCGCCTGTCGCGAGCTCGGCATCGCGACCGTGGCGGTCTACTCGACGGCTGACGAGGATTCCCTCCACGTCAAGCTCGCGGACGAGGCGGTGTGCATCGGGCCGCCGCAGTCCAAGCTGAGCTATCTCAACATCGCGAGCATTCTGTCGGCCGCGGACATCACCGGTGCCGACGCGATCCATCCGGGCTACGGGTTTCTCTCGGAGAACGCCGCCTTCGCGCGCCTCTGCCGCGAGTGCAAGGTCACGTTCATCGGACCGACGCCCGAGAACATCGAGGCGATGGGTGAGAAGACCCGCGCCCGGGCCATCGCGAAAGACTCGGGTGTGCCGCTCCTTCCCGGGACGCTCGAGGCGGTGCCGAGCGCGGATGCCGCGCTCGAGGAGGCCCGGAAGATCGGGTTCCCGGTGATCCTCAAGGCGGCCGCGGGGGGCGGGGGCCGGGGCATTCACGTGGTGTACAACGCCCAGCAGGTCAAGGGCTCCTTCGAGCGCGGGAGCACCGAGGCGGCGGCGGCTTTCGGGAGCGCGGCGATGTACGTGGAGAAGTACTGCGAACGCCCCCGGCACGTCGAGATCCAGATCCTCGCCGACAAGTTCGGCAAGCGCCTCTTTCTGGGCGAGCGCGACTGCACGATCCAGCGCCGGCACCAGAAGCTGCTCGAGGAGAGCCCGAGCCCGGTCCTGGACGAGGCCCTGCGGCGCGAGATGGGCGAGGCCGCGCTGAAGCTCTGCGAGGCCGTCAGCTACGAAAATGTCGGCACGGTCGAGTTCCTGGTCGACGAAAACAGGAAGTTCTACTTCATGGAGATGAATACCCGGATTCAGGTGGAACATCCGGTGACCGAGATGGTGACCGGCATCGACCTCGTGAAAGAGCAGATCCGCTCGGCGGCCGGCATGAAGCTGACGCTCAAGCAGACGGACGTCAGGATCCAGTCGCATTCGCTCGAGTGCCGAATCAACGCCGAGGATCCGGAGCGTTTCACTCCCAGCCCCGGGCGAATCACCGCGCTTCACCTTCCGGGAGGCTACGGTGTCCGCATCGATTCGTTTGTCTATGCACAGTACAAGGTTGTGCCTTTTTACGACTCCCTGATCGCCAAGCTGATTGTTCACGCGCCGACGCGCGGCGATGCCATCGCGAAGATGCGTCAGGCGCTTGACGAATTCGTCGTCGAAGGGATCCGCACGAACATCCCGTTTCACCGCAAGATTCTGACGAGCAAGAAGTTTCGCGACGCCGACTACGACACCCATTTTCTGGAAGAGTTCCTCC